>JAUXDG010000217.1 GCA_030618475.1 Gammaproteobacteria bacterium
TGTCCAGTGGATCCGCTCGTGTTTAAACTCAGCGATACTCTGATTCTGCAGTCGGGTCTCGATCGGCAGCAGATGGATATATGATTCGTTGCTGTCACGCTCGTAAAACAGCTCGGTCGGGCACATGGTGGTACGGCCGGCTTCGGAAGGCAGCAGGCGCTGGCCATAGTGCGCAAAAAACAGCGCATTGATGAGTTCCGTTTTGCCCCGGGAAAACTCGGCAACAAAGGCGATTGTCAGGCGGTCCTTGCGCAGTGCCTCAATTGTTTCGAAAATCCTGAATTCCTGTTCGGAAGAAGCCAGCTCGTGGTCTTCCAGCCAGGCCTGGAAACACTGAATCGTCTGAATCAGCTTGTCACGCCACGCCGTATAGGACTGTAGGCGTTGGTCGAGTTGATCCTGCATCATGCACTGTTTTCCTGCAAATTATTTTTCGTTCGCGGTCGGGCAACACGCGGTTCTGCACTGCTGAGTGCATCAGACACTCCTAGCGGCCATACACAAGCGGTCTTTAGTCAGATTATTAAATAGTTAGAGGGTGTCGAGCCTGAATTTCTCACAACCTTCACCACAAAGGTCACTAAGCAACAAACGGTTAAATGTTCGTTGCGAAAATTTCACCCGGCACAGCATCTGATCACGCGCGCTTAGGGCGCATCCTGGATACCCCTTTAACTTTAATTCCTTACTGTGCCAGCTGTTGAAGCGGGGGTAAAAGCAGCATTTTGACCACCTGGATGCCGATCAATGCGACAAGAGGAGAAAGGTCGATGCCGGATATCGGCGGAAGCAGGCGGCGGCAGGGCCGAAGAACCGGCTCCGTAATACTGTAAAGTACTGATACGGCAGGGTTATAGGTGCCGGGACTCACCCAGCTGAGCACCACCTGTATGAGGATCGAGAACAACAGGACATTCAGAAACAGTCCCACAAGTTCGGCGACAGATAAGATGAGCAGACTGACAATTGAAACCTGTCCAGCTCGTAGCAGCGCGATCAGTCCAAATGACAGCATTTGTAAACTCAGCATCAGCAGCAGTGCGCTGGTGTCGATTTTACCGGCACTGGGGATGACTCTGCGCAGCGGGACCAGTAATGGATTGGTGACTTTCACCAGAAACTGGCTGACAGGATTGTAAAAGTCAGCTCCTACCACGGCCAGCAGGAAACGCAGCATGACAGTCAGGATATACAGACCGAACACGGTGCTGATCAGGAACTCGAGCGGGTTGGTGACATAGTTGCTTCCCATCACTCGGCTCCAAACTGGTCTGCCAGTTCCCGGGAACGCTCGCGGGCGGCGTTCAAGGCATCGCTGAACAAGGCTCTGAGTCCACCGTTTTCCAGAATCTCCAGGGCTTTCTCGGTAGTGCCGCCCGGCGAAGTCACACGCTGACGCAGAATGGCTGCATCCTCGCTGCTCTCCAGCGCCATTTTGGCAGCGCCAAATGCGGTCTGCAGAGAGAGTAATTTGGCAGTTGTTTCTGGTAACCCCAGCACTTGACCGGCCTCCTGCAGGGCTTCCATGACCAACAGAAAATACGCCGGTCCGCTGCCTGACAGGGCGGTTACCGTATCCATCAGGTCTTCGCTTTCGACCCACAGGGCGAGACCAACTGCACGCAGAATGGTTTCCGCCAGATCTGTCTGTTCCTCGGTGACATTTTCGTTGTGCCACAAGGCAGTGGCACTACTTTGTACCAGTGCCGCCGTATTCGGCATGCAGCGCACCAGTGCGCAGCTTCCACCCAGCCAGCGTTGCAGATCTGTGGCACGAATCCCGGCGGCGATGGAGATAAGCAGGGGTTGCTGTTTCTGTATCAGGTCGGCGAGATCCAGCGCAACATCCCGTATGACCTGAGGTTTTACCGCCAGAACCACAACCTCGGCGTCTTCTGTTACGGTATGGTTATTGGTGTCGGTATTGACCTGAAACCGGCTGCTTAGCGCAGAAAGCTGTTCGGTGTCCGGGTCGGATACCGAAATACAGGCAGGATCCCAACCGTCGGCAACCAGGCCGCCGATGAGGCTGCGCGCCATGTTACCGGCGCCGATGAAAGTCAGTCGTGTCGTTTTCATGGCGCAGACCATACAGGATCCTAAATACAGGATACAAGCGTAAAACGCTCGTTGGCGCCGTATCCGCGGTGGCGGACTATAATTTGTCTCGCCAGCCGGTCATCAGGGTCAAGTTTTGCGCTTGGCTGACGATAAGGACATCCAGAACATTTAAAGGGAAAACGCATGGATATTGCTGAGTTACTCGCCTTTAGCGTAAAGAACAACGCATCAGATTTGCATATTTCCGCGGGTCTGCCACCCATGATTCGCGTGGACGGAGATATCCGCCGCATCAACGTTCCGGCGCTGGATCACAAGACGGTGCACAGCCTCATCTACGATATCATGAACGACAAGCAGCGTAAGGATTACGAAGAGTTTCTGGAAACCGACTTCTCCTTTGAAATTCCCAACCTGGCGCGCTTCCGTGTTAATGCGTTTAACCATAATCGTGGCGCAGGCGGTGTTTTCCGAACCATTCCGTCAACCATATTGACGCTGGAAGAACTGGGTTGTCCGGCAATTTTCAAGGAGGTCTCCGATCAGCCGCGCGGTATCGTGCTGGTCACCGGACCAACAGGTTCCGGCAAGTCGACCACGCTGGCTGCCATGATCGATCATGTCAACAATGACAGGTTCGAACATATCCTCACCATCGAGGATCCCATCGAGTTCGTGCACGAAAGTAAAAAGTGTCTGGTTAACCAGCGCGAGGTCCACCGCGATACACACGGATTCAATGAAGCGCTGCGCTCAGCCCTGCGTGAAGATCCGGACATCATTCTGGTTGGTGAATTGCGCGACCTGGAGACCATTCGCCTGGCGCTGACCGCGGCAGAAACCGGCCACCTGGTATTCGGAACCCTGCATACCAGCTCGGCGGCAAAAACCATCGACCGTATTATCGACGTATTCCCGGCCGCGGAAAAAACCATGGTGCGCTCCATGCTTTCAGAGTCGCTGCGTGCGGTTATCGCCCAGACGCTATTGAAAAAGACCGGAGGCGGCCGTACTGCCGCCCACGAAATCATGATCGGTACGCCGGCCATCCGTAACCTGATCCGTGAGGATAAGGTTGCGCAGATGTACTCGGCCATCCAGACCGGCCAATCAGTCGGTATGCAGACCCTCGATCAGAATCTGCAGGAACTGGTGCAGCGTGGACTGATCAACCGCCTTGATGCCAAGTCCAAGGCAATGAACAAAGAACTGTTTCAATAGATAACCAGATAATACGGATTACGCAATGGATTTTAATTCCTTACTCAAGCTTATGGTTCACAAGCAGGCCTCCGACCTGTTCATTACCGCAGGTACGCCGCCCAGTATGAAAGTCAATGGCCGTATCAAAGCGGTTTCCCAGTCGACGCTGACACCGGAGCAGGCCCGTGAAGTCGTGTTGAGTGTCATGACGGCTGATCAGCGCAGGGAGTTTGATCAAAACCACGAATGCAACTTCGCGATCAGTGCGAGTGGCGTCGGCCGTTTCCGCGTCAGTGCTTTTTATCAGCGTAATCACTGTGGCATGGTTTTGCGGCGGATCGAGACTAAAATCCCCTCGGTCGAAGACCTGAATCTGCCGCCGGTTATCAAGAATCTGGGCATGACCAAACGTGGCCTGATTATTTTTGTGGGCGCGACCGGTACCGGCAAATCAACTTCGCTGGCGTCAATGATCAGTTACCGGAACAATAACAGTACCGGACATATCATTACCATCGAGGATCCCATCGAGTTTGTACACCAGCATGCCGGCTGTATCGTGACTCAGCGGGAAGTGGGGATCGATACCGATTCATTTGGTACAGCACTGAAGAATACACTGCGCCAGGCGCCTGATGTTATTCTGATCGGCGAAATTCGTACCCGCGAAACTATGGACCACGCGATCGTTTTCGCTGAAACCGGACACCTGTGCCTGGCGACCTTGCACGCCAATAACGCCAACCAGGCCATGGATCGTATTATCAACTTCTTCCCTGAAGACCGGCGCGATCAATTGTTGATGGATTTGTCGTTGAACCTCAAGGCAATCGTGGCCCAGCAGCTGCTCCCCACCCCGAATGGCAAAGGGCGTCGTGTGGCGGTCGAGATATTGATCAATACCCCGCTGGCCGCTGACATGATTCGTAAAGGTGAGGTGCACAAGCTCAAGGACCTGATGAAGCAATCCAACCAACAGGGTATGAAGACTTTCGACCAGGCCTTGTATGACTTGTACAAGGAAGGTGAGATCACCCAGGACGACGCCATCCACTACGCGGATTCTGCCAACGAAGTGCGCCTGATGATCAAACTTAAGGACAATGACGTTGATACGGGCAGCGCACTGGAGGGTGTCACCCTGGAAGAAACGCCTTAACTAAGGGCTCGGCTGGCCTCAGCGGCCGAAGACTGAATACGCGTCAAACACGGGTCCATCGACACACACCCGTTTCATGGCCGGCCCCTGTTCTGTCTGTACTTCGATCACGCAACCTGCACACCCGCCGACCGCACAGGCCATGAATTCCTCCACCGATATCTGGCAAGGCAGGCCATAGTCTCTGGCCAGTCTGGCGGTGGCTTCCAGCATGGGGTGCGGGCCGCAGGCGAAGATTTCCACTTCCGAGCGTTGTCGGTCATCCAGGGCGTCCAGCCAGCTACGTGCCAGTTCAGTGATATAGCCGTCATAACAGCCGGGATAGCCCTGCAGGCTGGCCAGCCTGCAGGGGACTCCCCAGTCTTCCAGCAGCGGCATCGCCGCGATAACGCCGT
>JAUXDG010000115.1 GCA_030618475.1 Gammaproteobacteria bacterium
GAATGTTTTCCACGGGATTTCAAGTACTCTGACCCCTTGAAACCAACCCCTTGAAACCAGACCCCTTGAAACCCTTGAAAATACTCACTGACAATTAAGGAAGTCGGGAACTAAAGATGCCTAAGGTACATATAACTGATGTCATTCTGCGCGACGCCCATCAGTCGCTGATTGCAACCCGTATGCGCACGGAAGACATGCTGCCGATTTGCGAGCGCCTCGACAAAATCGGCTATTGGTCTCTGGAAGTCTGGGGCGGTGCAACCTTTGATGCCTGCATTCGCTACCTGAAGGAAGACCCATGGGAACGACTGAGCAAACTGGCTGGCGCCTTACCCAATACCCGCTTACAGATGTTGCTGCGCGGACAGAATCTCCTGGGTTACCGTCATTATTCCGATGATGTCGTGCAGGCCTTTGTGCAAAAAGCCGCCCAAAACGGCATCGACGTGTTCCGCATCTTTGACGCCCTGAACGATGTGCGTAATCTGGAAACCGCCATCACTGCCGTCAAACAAACCGGCAAACACGCCCAGGGCACCATCTGCTATACCACCAGCCCGGTACACGATATTCCCCAGTTTGTGGCTATGGCAAAACAGCTGGTTGATCTGGGATGCGACAGTATCGCCATCAAGGACATGGCAGGCCTGTTGACTCCCATGGTCAGCGCGGAACTGATTGCCAAAATGCGCAAGGCCATTACCCTCCCCATCCACCTGCACTGCCATGCGACCGCGGGTACCGCGGAGATGTGTCAGCTGAAAGCCATTGAAAATGGCTGCACCCACATAGATACAGCCATCTCTTCATTTGCCGGCGGCGCCTCTCATCCACCCACGGAAAGCATGGTGGCAGCGCTCAGGGGCACAAGCTATGACACCAGGCTCGATCTGAAGGCACTGCAGGAAATCGGGTTCTATTTCAAGGAAATCCGCAAGAAATACCACCAGTTCGAGAGTGAAATGACAGGGCTGGACACACGGGTGCAGATCTATCAGGTGCCGGGCGGCATGATTTCAAACCTGTACACACAGTTACGCGAACAGGGTGCATTGCACCACATTGAAAAAGTGCTGCAGGAAATTCCACGGGTCAGGGAAGACCTGGGTTACCCGCCGCTGGTGACCCCCACATCACAGATTGTCGGCACCCAGGCTGTGCTTAATGTGCTGACCGGTGAACGCTATAAAACCATCAGCAACGAAACAAAGCTTTACCTGCAGGGTCGCTACGGACGCGCACCGGGCAGGGTTAACTCTATTGTGCGCCAGCAGGCTATCGGTAACGAGGACGTTATCGATATCCGCCCGGCCGATCTGCTGAAAAATGAAATGTTCAGCCTGCGCCACAGTATCGGCGAGCTGGCCAGGAATGACGAGGATGTATTGAGCTACGCGATGTTCCCGGATCTCGGTCGTGACTTTCTCGAACACCGTGCCGCGGGAACCCTGGTACCCGAACTTCTTGAGCCCATCCCGGTATCTGATGACGGTTGTAAAAAGCCTACCGAATTCAACGTCACCCTGCACGGTGAAACCCACCATATCCAGATCACCGGTACCGGGCATCGGGCCGAGCAAGATCGGCCATTCTACATGACGGTGGACGGTGTGCCGGAAGAAATACTCATCGAAACGCTCTCAGAACTCGAAGAAAGCCAGGACACTGATAGCACAGCGGTAAAGGGCAGCAAACATCCCAAAGCCACCAAACCAGGCGATGTCGCCACTTCCATGCCGGGTACCGTCATCGAGGTTCTGGTGGAGGTCGGCAGTTCTGTACAGGCAGGCGATCCGGTACTGGTCACCGAAGCCATGAAAATGGAAACCGAAATTCAGGCGCCTATCTCCGGAACTGTTGCCGCGGTACACGTTGCCAAAGGCGACAGCGTAAACCCGGATGAGACCCTGATCGAAATCTCAGACCAGTGATCGGGTGGGTAGAATACGCTCCGCATTGGGACTGTATCTGGATGACAGATTGAGTTGCAACGTGACGGTCGAATAAATTCGACCCTACAATCTTGCCACAAGGTGAATCGCCGTCAGGCGAGAGAGGGTCCCCTGGGGGACAAGGTGAATCGCCGATAGGCGAGAGAAGGTCCCCTGGGGGATCAGCGAGGAACGCATTTTGTCTAAAATGATAGTATTACCCACTCAAACAGGGGACGAACTTTCACTGCCAGGGGCGTATTCACCGCGTCCTGCAGCCGGGAATGTCGGGTAATTAGCAATCTTTGGTAATTGCCGTCTGCCCACCCAGGTACGGCTGCAAAACTTCAGGAATCCGTATCGATCCATCGGCTTGCTGATAGTTTTCCATGACCGCCACCAGTGTACGCCCCACAGCCAGTCCCGAACCGTTGACGGTATGCACCAGTTCCGGCTTGCCGGTTTCCGGGTTACGGTAGCGCGCCTGCATGCGCCGCGCCTGAAAGTCCTCGAAGTTACTGCAGGATGAAATCTCCCGATAGGCCTGCTGGCCAGGCAGCCAGACTTCCAGATCATAGGTTTTTGCCGACGAGAAACCCAGATCCCCGGTGCACAGCGTCACCACGCGGTACGGTAACCCCAGACGCTGCAGGACAGTTTCTGCGTGGCCGGTAAGCTCCTCCAGAACCTGATAGGAATCCTGCTGCCGCACAACCTGCACCAGTTCCACTTTTTCGAACTGGTGCTGGCGAATCAGGCCGCGGGTATCCTTGCCGTAGGAACCGGCCTCGGACCTGAAGCACGGTGTGTGTGCTGTCAGGCGTAACGGTAGCTGATCGGACTCCAGTATCACCCCACGCACCAGGTTGGTAAGCGGCACTTCAGCCGTCGGTATCAGGTAATAAGGGGGATCTCCCCGGCTGGCAAACAGATCGTCCTCGAACTTGGGTAGCTGGCCGGTACCGCGCAAGCTGTCGGCATTCACCAGGTAGGGAACATAACATTCCTGGTAACCGTGCTCCCCGGTATGCAGTTCCAGCATAAACTGGATCAGGGCACGATGCAGGCGCGCCAATGGCCCGCGCAACACCGCGAACCGGGAGCCTGTCAGTTTGACCGCCGTATCCAACTCCATGCCGCCGAGTGCTTCACCCAGGTCGACATGATCTTTCACCTCGAAATCAAAACTTGCTGGCTCTCCCCAGCGACGAACTTCCTCATTCTGCGCTTCGTCGTCACCCACAGGAACCGACTCATGGGGAATATTGGGAATCCCCATCAGAATATCGTTCAGCCGCTCCTGAACCGCCTCGAACTCCTGTTTGGCAGCATCCAGTTGTTTTCCGAGACCCGCGACCTGATCCAGCAAAGGCTGTATATCCTCACCGCTGGACTTGGCCTTGCCGATAGATCGGGAACTGCGATTGCGCTCCGCCTGCAGTGCCTCGGTACGGACCTGTATGTCTTTGCGTTGCGCCTCGAGCGCCATGATCTGAACAGCATCCAGATCAAAAGCTCTTCGACTCAGCTGATTAACAACGTCTGCAAGTTGGTTTCTTATCAGTTTTGGATCCAGCATTTTTTCTACTACCTGTAGCCACAGCCTGCGCGCCTATTCCTTTTTAACCCAAATGGCACTTAACTTAAGCTCCCCCGTTGCCTTGCCCCGATCGAACAGCGTTGAATTGGTGATTTAATCAGAGCTTGCTTGATTTTTTAAAGCCTTCGTGACCTTCGTGTCCTTTGTGGTGAGAAATCCGGGCTGGCGGGCTTAATCACCTGCATTCATTTCGGCTTGCCAGCGGACAATATGCCCACCTTCCAGCAAGTCTGACAGATGCTCGAGGATACAATCCACCTTGTCAGGCCTATCGAAAAATTCAACCGTCACCGGCAGGTTCAGTGACAGGTCCAGCAGCGATGCAGTATGTATAACACCGCTGCCACCAAATCCGGACATCGCCCTAAACACGGTTACACCGCGCACCTTCTCCTGGTCATGGAGTTTTTTCAACAAGGGCTCCAGCGTCTTGTCTGCCTCTGTCAAATAGATACGAATAAAAGTAACGGATTCCCAGTTCATATCTGCCTGGCCAGCATGACACCCAGTGCCGCCGCACCGACACAGAGCACAACACTGAGCAACGTGTTCAGCACCGCCCTGGCGATCTGTCCGGCTTCCATCAGGTTCAGGGTTTCAACCGAAAACGTGGAAAACGTGGTAAACGCCCCCAACAGCCCGATTAACAGGAACGCCCGCATTGCAACACCACCCGGTATACGTTCGAGCAGCCAGATATACAGGAAGCCCATGACCAGGCTGCCCAGCACATTGACTACCAGCGTTCCATACGGAAAGCCACGCCCTGTGAGCGCATAAACGCCGGAGGAGACCCAATATCGCAGCACGGCTCCAACCGCGCCGCCACCGGCTATGGCGAGTACCTGATTCATAGAGCACTAATGGTACCGTAAGCGTGCCGGAGATGCCTCATTTGTCACTGCGCCCCGACTGTTTATCCAGCAAACGCAGGTGTTCGAGTTTTTCCCGTATCCTGATTTCAAGGCCACGATCCACCGGATGGTAGTAACGCGTGCCTTTCATTTCATCCGGGAAGTAATTTTCTCCTGCGGCGTAAGCCTCGGGTTCATCGTGCGCATAGCGGTAGGTCTTGCCGTAACCCAGTTCTTTCATCAGACGCGTCGGCGCATTCCTGAGATGCAGGGGCACCTCCAGTGAACCCTGTTTTTTCACCTCTTTCATGGCTGCCTTGTAAGCCGTATATACCGCATTACTCTTGGCGGCGCAGGCCATGTAGACCAGGGCCTGGGCGATAGCCAGTTCCCCCTCCGGGCTGCCCAGTCGCTCCTGGGTGTCCCAGGCGTTCAGCGCCAGCGTCAGGGCACGGGGGTCCGCGTTACCTATGTCTTCTGACGCCATACGAACGGCCCGACGGGCGATATAGAGTGCGTCGCAACCGCCATCCAGCATGCGTGCCAGCCAGTACAGAGCGGCATCCGGCGACGAACCGCGCACCGCCTTGTGCAGCGCTGAAATCTGGTCAAAAAAGGCTTCACCGCCCTTATCGAAACGCCGTACACCGCCGCTGATGACCTCGGCAACAATGTCTTCGCCGACCTGCTGACCCTCGCTGGCCAGATCGAAAGCAATTTCCAGCAGGGTCAATGCCCGACGTGCATCACCGTCGGCTGCCTGTGCGATTTTGCTGAGTTCTGTTTCCCCGATAAGCACGCCCAGTGAGGCCAGACCTCGCTCACCCTCCTGTAATGCCTGCCTGAGCACCTTGAGCAGATCATCTTCAGTAAGCCGTTTGAGTACATAGGTACGGGCGCGGGATAGCAGGGCGTTGTTTAATTCGAACGACGGATTTTCGGTTGTGGCACCGACAAACAGCACGGTGCCGTCTTCGACATAGGGCAGGAATGCATCCTGCTGCGCCTTGTTGAAACGATGCACTTCATCGACAAACAGAAGTGTCTGACGTCTCTCCAGCTGCTGGCGATGCTGGGCAAGCTCTACCGCCTGACGAACGTCCTTGACACCCGCCAGAACGGCGGATAAAGCCACGAATTCCGCCCGCGACCTGTCTGCCAGCAAGTGTGCAAGCGTGGTTTTTCCGGTCCCCGGCGGTCCCCATAAAACCATGGAATGAAGCTGCCCCTGCTCTACCGCCTGACGTAAGGGTTTGCCGGCGCCCAGCAGATGAAGCTGGCCAATGAATTCATCGAGATTACGCGGCCGCATACGATCCGCCAGTGGCCGGAATTCACGGTCCTGGCGGACTTCGGTCACGGTGATTCGCCGATGATATCGGTATCAGGTGGAAGCTCGAGTTTGAATAAGCCCTGATCAATTGCCTGATTTCGCTTTACCTGTGAAAATTGAATGCGGGTATGATTGCCGAAACCGTCAGTCACTTCGATGACGGACAATTGATCGTTTTCAAATCCTATACGAACCTTTTCGACTGCTGAATCCGGCTGTTTTGGATCAAGACTGAACCAGCGCTCACCGTTTTCTGTGCCGGTTTGCCGCCAGGTCATGACATCCGACAGCGGGCGAAAACCACTTAACAGCATTGCCGGTGTACTGCTCAAGGCCTCGTCAACGGGTTTTACCGTGGCCTGCTCAAGATCTTCATCATAGGTCCACAGCTGTTTGCCGTCGGCAACAATCAACTGTCGGTAAGGGGTCTGATAATCCCAGCGGAAGCGCCCCGGCTTGCGGATCCACACCGTTCCCTCGGAGCGCTGGAGCTGCTCACCATCGCTGTCTATAACCGTCTGTATGAATTGTGCCTGGAACGTATCCAGTCCGGCAAAATATTCAGTCACCAGATCATCGGCAAATACCCGCTGATTGACACAGGCCGCCAGCCACAGTGCTGAGCAAAACAGGTGCACAAGAGTTTTCGTTGGCAGTGAAATCATCGGCGTTATACCTCCGGTGGCGGTGGCGCCAGCACTTCACGATTGCCGTTGGATTGTTGTGGTCCAACGACACCGCTTGCTTCCATTTGTTCAATCATACGCGCCGCCCGGTTGTAGCCGATTTTCAACCGGCGCTGTACCCCCGAAATGGACGCCCGGCGGGTTTCCGTCACGATGCGAACAGCGTCATCGTATAAGGCGTCGACTTCGGCATCGGCGTCATCGGACTGTCCGCCGCTGCCCGGCAGGAAGTCCGTCGTGGTCTGCAAAATCTCGTCGATGTACTCGGCCGCCCCCCGACCCTTGAGGTGTTCGACAACCCGGTGTACTTCTGCATCATCCACAAAAGCACCGTGCACCCGTACCGGCACACCGCTGCCGGGCGCCAGATACAGCATATCACCGTGCCCCAGCAACTGCTCGGCACCGGACTGATCCAGTATGGTCCGCGAATCGATCTTCGAGGATACCTGGAAAGCGATGCGTGTCGGTATGTTGGCTTTGATCAGGCCGGTAATCACATCCACTGACGGGCGTTGCGTCGCAAGGATCAAATGAACCCCGGCAGCTCGTGCTTTCTGCGCCAGCCGGGCAATCAGCTCTTCCACTTTCTTGCCCACCACCATCATCATGTCCGCCAGTTCGTCGATGACGATGACGATAAAGGGCAACGGTTGCAGCGTGGGCACTTCGGGATTTTCCTCGAGAACCTCTTCGGGGTTGAACAGGGGATCCTCTATGGGCTTGCCTTTGTCGATCGCTTCGCGAACCTTGCGGTTATAACCGCCGACATTACGAACGCCCAACGCGGCCATGAGCTTGTAGCGGCGCTCCATTTCTCCGACACACCAGCGCAGCGCGTTGGCCGCTTCTTTCATATCGGTAACCACCGGTGTCAGTAGGTGCGGAATGCCCTCATACACCGACAATTCAAGCATCTTCGGATCGATCATGATGACCCGCACATCGCTTGGCAAGGCCTTGTAAAGCAGACTCAGTATCATGGCATTGATGGCGACGGACTTACCCGAACCCGTGGTACCTGCAACCAGCAAGTGTGGCATCCTGGTCAGATCCACAACCGCCGGATATCCGCCAATGTCTTTGCCCAACGCCAGTGTCAACAGTGAACCGGCCTGATCAAAGTCACTGGACATGAGGATTTCACTGAGGACCACGATCTCACGCTGCTCGTTCGGTATCTCCAGACCTATTACGGATTTTCCAGGTATGACTTCGACAACGCGTACGCTGATGGCAGACAGCCCCCTCGCCAGATCTTTGGCAAGATTACTGATCTGGCTGACCTTTACGCCAACCCCGGGCTGTAGTTCGAACCGCGTAATCACCGGTCCCGGTTGCACGGCCACCACTTCCACTTCGATACCAAAATCGAGCAGTTTCATCTCGACCAGCCGCGACATGGCCTCCAGTGCCGATTCCGAATAGCCCGCCACATGACCATGGACCCCGCTCAACAACGACAACGGTGGCAACTCGGTGTCGGCAGGTGCGTCAAACAATTGCACCTGACGTTCACGTTCGACCCGTTCACTGGGCTCCACTTTCTTTATAACGGGTTCGATACGCGGTGGTTTACGTTTGAAGACTTTTCGTTTCTCTTTTTTCGCTGCCACCTTTTCTTCGCGCTGACGCCTGATGCGTTGGGTCTCGAGCCAGGCTCTGAAGCTTG
>JAUXDG010000062.1 GCA_030618475.1 Gammaproteobacteria bacterium
CCTTCGCCCATCCCTGGGCTCGTGCTGTCGACGTCCTTAAATCAGCAGGCCTCGGCCGGCGGATTCTCCTTACGCTGGCAAGACTACCCAATCCAGCGGTAGAAGACCCTCAGTTCTTACACACCGCTTCCCAGTACGCGCGGTGACGCTCGACACTTTGTTGCGGGTCTATCACCGCTTCGATGATTTTCACGCCTGGTTGAGCAAGCTTGTCATTCAACGCCTGTTCGAATTCATCGGCGCTGCTTACGCGCCGGAAGGGCAGTCGGTAGAGAGCGGCGGCGTGCCTGAAATCGAGTCCGGTGGGCGTCGACCAATAGCGTTCGAAGGTCTCGAGTCCGGTCTGCGGCAGGTAGCGGAATATGCCTCCCCCATCATTATTGATCACAATCAGGGTGGCGTTGCAGTCCCGGGCTGCGAGCAGACCGTTCATGTCGTGGTAAAAAGCCAGGTCGCCGATAAGCCCCGCCACCGTCGTGCAGTCAGCTGCGGCGCTTGCCAGTCCGAGCAGGCTGGAGACATGGCCATCGATACCACTGGCACCACGGTTGGCGATCAGTTGCAGGGGCTTTTGGTGGCTGGCGGAGAAGCTGTCGAGTTCACGTACCGGCATGGAATTACCGGCAAAGAGTATGCTGCCGGCAGGTAAGCTATCCAACAGTGCCGGCACCAGTTAGGCTTCGAACCACGGATCGCTGCCGGTCAGGTCATGGTGTAGTTGCGCAGCGACTTGTTCCTGTCGGGAGAAAACTTCCCACCAGCTGGCCGGTGCCGCGCTGGAGATGCGTGCCACAAGCCCATCGCATACGACTTGCGGTGTTGCGCGCAGCATCTCGCCGGTGCGGTGCAGTGGATCGGGCCAGCGACCGAACGGGTCGACCAGAATGAGCTGACCGGCTTGCAACGCGTGCAGGTAGTGCAGAAGTGATCTTGATACCGGCATGTTCCCGAAGCGCAGCACCCATTGTGGCCGATGATTTTCGCTAAAAGCCTTGCGGCGCAGAAAGGCGTCGTAATGGCACAGAATACGGGAACGGTCATGGCTGCCAAAGCGTAAGCCGGACAGTGGGTCAGCGACTACCGGGCAATTCAGTATTTCCGCCAGGCGCGCGAGTGAGGTGGCAAAGTCAGCGCTAAACCGGCCCGGGCCACAGACGATTAATCCGGCTTGACCGGCGATACGCTCCGCGATGCGATCCAGTTGAGCATCGGGCGGTGTCAGCGTGGGTGGTTCCACCGCTACCCCGGATGCCACCGGTGTAAGGTTCGGTATCGGCTCTGCCAGCAGGGGTTCGTGAAAGGGGACATTGATGTGCACCGGTCCCGGTAACGGCCAGCAGCTCTGGTGTACTGCCCGTGTCGCCAGGCTGTGCAGGAAAGCCTGGCCGTCTGCGTGTTGGTGCATTGCCGGCAAGGCGTGGAAAGCACGTACCGCCTGCTGAAACAGCCTGCCCTGGTCGATGGTCTGATTGGCTCCACAGGCTTGCAGTTCCAACGGGCGATCCGCTGACAGCAATACCAGCGGGATACCGGCCTGATCCGCTTCGATAACGGCCGGATACCAGTGCGTTGGAGCACTGCCCGATGTCGCAATCAGCGCAACCGGTGTAGCGGTGATTCGTGCCATACCCAGCGCAAAAAAGGCTGCACAACGCTCATCCACCTGCACCCAGGTTTGAAGCGATGGGTGTAACTCGCTGGCCAGGGCAAGCGGTGTGGAACGGGAGCCTGGTGAAACCACCACGCGATCGACACCTGCGGCCGCGAGGCCGTCCAGCAGGGCGTAGGCCCACTGCAGATTGCCTGCCCCGGTAGCGTTCATGAATGTCCGACCCGTTGCCCCGCTTTAGAGTTTGTCAACGGCGTTGCAGTAGGTCCAGCGGTCTCCTGCATGGCCTCCAGCATGGCACGCAGTTTTATTTCGGTTTCCTGCAGTTCGGCCTGTGGATCGGAGTCGGCTACAATGCCCGCGCCTGCGAACAGCTCGGCGCTACGTCCTTGCAGCACTGCGCAACGCAGCAGCACAGACAATTCACCATCGCCGTTTGCCTGCAGCCATCCGACAATACCACTGTACCAGCCACGCGCCAGATTTTCATGGTCCTGCAGCCACTGGCAGGCCGTGTCTGTTGGCGTGCCCGCGACCGCAGGCGTCGGGTGCAGTCGCCGGGCAGCATCGAGCAGACTCACACCGGTTCGAAGCGTGCCTTTGATGCCGGTCCACAGGTGCTGAAGGTTGCGCAGTTTGACGAGCGCGGGAGTGTCCGGCAGGGCGAGTTCGTGGCACAAGGGCTCGAGTGCGGATTGTATGGATTGCACGACCAGCGCATGTTCGTGCCGCGCTTTACGGCTGTTGAGCAGTCGCAAGGCCAGTTTCCGGTCCCGTCCCGGATCCTGTGAGCGGCCGGCGGTGCCGCCCAGCGCATCGCAGCGGATGCTTCTGTTGCGCAGCGTGGCCAGCCGCTCGGGTGTTGCCGATACCACCGTGTTGCCGCCAAGCTTAATGGCGAGCAGCAGACAGGAAGGGTATAAGCGTGCAAGCCTGGACAGTATTTTCGCGGCCTGGAAAGATCCGGATGCCTCTAGCCGAACGCGACGGGCAGTCACCACTTTGTCCAGCTGGCCGGATTTGATGGAAGCGATAGCCCTTTGCACGGACTCTGTCCAGCATGTGTCAGTCTGTGGCGTAACGCGCACTGCCTGTTGGCTGTCTTCTTCATGCGGCTTTTTTGATATAGAGATAGCCTGGCATAGCTGTTTGATCAGCCCTGACCAGTTGCTGAGCACGGCTTCCGCTTGTTGCAGCTCATTACCGGCACAGCTGAAGGTCAGGCTCGTCTGTCCCGCTTCGCTGCGCAGCAGGAGTCGGGGTACGAACAGTATGCTGTTGGGCAGACCTTCCCAGCATGCCGTCATGGGGTCATCAGAAGCGAAGGCCAGAGCACAGAATACACCAGGGCTTGGGCCTGGTGAGCCAGGCTGGTGTTCTCTCTGCCAGTTTCGTTCGAGTTGCCGAAGTGCCTTTGAGAGTGTGTCGAAGCGCTGTGTGCCACTGGCTGTGGTGCGCCAGGCTTCACCCAGTCCCAGTTGCTGCAAGTCCCGGTCGGGACGAGCCCAGTAGAGGTAAGGTGCCGGTAGCGGCGGCAGGCCCCTCAGATGCAAGCCGGGGCATTCCAGGGTCAGGCTGAACAGGCTGCAAGCGGGAATTCCGGCTGTAAATTGCTTGCGAAATTGTGCGTGAAGCTGTTGCTGAATCCGCGAAGCATCGAAGGTGTTGTGCATGGCTGTGTCGGGGTGGAGGAATCCTTGCTGATTGGGCAAGGTCGCTATTCCGGTTCGCGTTCGTAGACTGTGTGAGCGCGTATTTCAAAGCGGGAAATGACATCCGTCGCTGCCAGGTTGAACAGGCTATTGACCATGGGCTCGAGAAAACTGCTGTTCAGTTGGAGGTCGATACTCAGCGATACCCTGCATCGCTGTAAGCCAGCCGCTTCAAAACGCCATTCTAACCGAAGGCAGCGAAACGGACCATCATCCGAATGCACAGTGATACGTCCTGGACGCTCCAGTTCGGCAGTGCTGACGAAGGGTTGACGTAACAGCTTCAAGCCAAGCTGTTGTTCTACACGCAGGCGCTTGTCCGTGCGCTCGATAACCCTGGCGCTTACCCAGCCGGGCAAATAGGCCGGATAGTTTTCAACGTCTGCCGCCAGATCGAAAAGCTGTTCGCAGGACCAGGGAAGGATTCGTGAAGCGCGATGAGAAGGCATGGATGGAAATTGTCCGGGTTTTTACGGCGTTGAGGTTAGTGCACATTTCACACAGTCTCAACCAAATGTTAACTGTCCTTTGTGGTTAAGGCGGTGAGAAATCACGGATTAGCCGTATTGGGGCGGATATCAGCATGGTAATCACAGTGGATGTTGCGAGTTCTCCGCTTCTGGTTGCGCTGACAGCGCTGATGGCAGATTGAATTATCGTTATTAATTAATAAGTTGTCCAACAGATTGATTGATGGTAGCGGCTGCCGCAGAATAGCCCACCTTGCATGGATCGGTAAAAAGCGGTCGGCTGACAGAAATTTGTAATTCAATCAGAGGAGTAGGGTTCGTGAAATTGATACTTTTGGGTGCGCCAGGTGCTGGTAAAGGAACGGTAGCGAAGTTGTTGACCGAGGTCGACGGCTCAGTGCAGATTTCAACCGGAGACATTTTGCGTGGCGCAGTACAGGCGGGCACCGAGTTGGGTAAGCAGGCGGATGCCTTCATGAAGGCCGGCGACCTGGTCCCTGACGATCTGATCATGGGTATCATGGAAGCACGTTTGCAGGAGCCGGATTGCGAAAACGGTTTTCTGCTGGACGGTTTTCCGCGCACCATTCCACAGGCTGAAGCCTTGAAGGGATTACTGGACAAGATTGGTGTCAAGCTGGATATGGCGGTCAACCTTGATGTGCCGCGTGACGTGATCCTGGATCGTCTGACCACACGTCGTACCTGTTCCAACTCCGATTGCCAGGCGATTTACAACGTAAAGAGTAATCCGCCCAAGCAGGAAGGTATCTGCGACAAATGCGGCAGCCCGGTTATCCAGCGTGACGACGAAACGGAAGAAGCCATCAGCAAGCGTCTTGAAACCTATAACGAAAAAACCGCGCCACTGGTTTCTTTCTATGAGAAAGAGGGCCTGTTGACCAAGGTTAACGCCACGTCCAGCGATGTGGTCGTCAAGTCGATCAGCGAAAAGATCGGCATTTAACACAGCTGTTCCGGTTGTCACGCCAAACCTTAACCCTCGTCCTGCGGGGGTTTTGTTGTGTGGGACACGGAGAGTTCCATCAGATTCTGAATCTCTTCGGCAAGGGCGTCTGCCAGATCAGGATTGAGCGTTTCCTGCCTGCGTAGTTTGACGAAGATTTTCTCGAGCCGCTTACGGCGGTCGGTATCGACCGTCTGCAGCCAGCCCGGCTGCTGTTTCAGTTCCAGCGGGTCACGGTGGGCGTGGGTGCGGTCTTCAATCATCCTGTGGTGGTATAAGGCCCTGCCCAGCCCGACATAGGGAAAATTGATGTTGCGCATCGGGCCGATGCTCAGTTGTTTGCCGCCCAACGGCAAACCAAGAATTTTTATGTCTGCGATACGATCCGTCGTCACCCAGGCCGAGACACCCCCGATCATGGCACCGATTCCCGCACCCAGAAACAATGAAGCGCCGCCTACCGCCAGGTCAATGACGCCACCGGCCGCTGCCCCGCCAAGCGCCCCAGTGGTGATCAGTTGCTGTTGTGTCAGCCCGAACAGGAGCCAGGTCTGTGTGGCGAACAGGTCATTATCAAGCAGCTGGACGAGCGGTTCATGGCGTTCAAGGTGCTGGTGGTTGTAGATCTGCTCCACGTCGCTACGACATTGCTGTTCCATCGATGTCAGTTCCCGCTTGTACTCCTCCTGCAGGCTGCCCCGTACTTCACTGCTGGCCGTGTCTCCACTTAAGCGGCGCTGGCAGGTGTGGGTGATCATATGACTGATGGTTTCCGCAATCTTGCCTGCCGACAGTTTTCGCCGCCGTTGTTGTTCATCTTTCAGGACCCGTACCGCCTGTTCCACAGACTCACGCCACTCTTCCCTGATCTGCCCGAAGGCGAGCAGTAGCTGAATGCGCTTGTCGAAGTCGGCGGTCATGGCGTCAAAGATGCGTACTATCCGGAAGTACTGCCCCAGGGCATTGTTCCATTCTTCGCTGTAGTCCGAATCGCCAATCATATTGATCAGCGCCAGGCTGGGCTGGCCGGTCCAGCGAAGAATCTCCATTTCCGCTTCATATTCTTCCCCGAACGGCCTGGAGCCATCAATCACGTAGAGTATGCCCGCGCCATCCAGGATGGGGGTCAGAAGGCTGCACTCCGCAGCGAAACGGTGATCGTCGTGGTGTTCTTCTACGAACATGCGCACGATATTCGCCCGCTCCGCGGAAGAACCGGGTTGTTTCTGCATCCATTCCAGCGCGGCCCGGGCGCGCTGAAACCCGGGCGTGTCGACAAGCGCATAAAGTGTCTCGCCATCGACTTTCATCGGGTAGTAGCGGTTGTCGACCGTGGTGCCCGGTATCGGTGAGATAGCGACGCTCTCATCCTGCGCCAGGGTGGAGACGATGCTGCTTTTACCCTTGTTGGGGTGACCTACGATGGCGAACAGGGGCGTCGTCATTGCACGGGTCCCACGGCCTCGATATGGAGGTCGGGATCTTTGAGTTGCCTCAGTGTCAACTGCCAGGTCTCACGGTCGCGCCCGGCCACGCCATCCCGCCCGCCCCACAGCAGGATGATAATGGGTTGCTGTCTGTTGCACTGCTCACGAATACTGTGAATAAAATCGAGAAATTCGAGCAACGGCGGTTCCCATGACTTCACGATGACCGCAACACCTTCAGGTTTGAGATTACAGAGTGACACGATTGTCGCATTATCCTGGTCCGTCGTGCGGGTGCCGCCTGCCATCAAAAAATCCTGGCAGCTGATCCCCATGGTCTGCAATTGTTTTGCGACACTCTCGGAGTTGACACCGGTGCCGGACCAGTCGATGACTGCACATTTCAAAGCATAGCTGGCCGATTCCGACGGGCCATAGCCGCTGCCGGCGTCGAATTCCGCAACGCTTTCCGGCTGCGGTGCCGAGGTTGAAATCAGCGGTGAGTTCATCCTTGCCAGCAGTTCCGGTGAGCCAGATAAACGGGGCAGGGCATGATCAAGATGATGGCGAAAACGCCACCAGGAGATAAAAAGCGTCAACAGCCGGGGTAGTAATCCGTAACAGATAATCGCAGTGATCAGAAAAGGCCACCACTGTCCCAGTTGGACGGCGAGTTCGGACGCAGTCGAAGCGTTTCCAAGGGAACCTTCTTCCAGGCGATAGTAGCGGCTGATCTCGACCAGTTCAGGGCTGGGTACGGCATCCGGAAACAGTGTGTGCCATGGCCAGGAAAGCGCACTGAGTATGTGGTGGAACGTCGTACTGTCGATATTCAGCGTGGTGCTCCAGGCAAAGGCAAGATCAGAGAAAGAGATCATGTAGAACGCAGCCAGAAGTACGCCGATATTGAAACAGAAGGCGAACAGCTGTGACCAGAAGGAGAACAACCAGCGCGTAGCCGGTGCCAGTACAGTCGCGTATTCCGCATCCCAGACCAGTGACAGGTTCTGGCTGCTGTGGGCCGGAAAAAGCTGGGCCAAATGCCGTGTAAGGCGTCCGGGGTTGAGAAATCTGAGCGCGGATTGCAGACTGCCGAGCAGAGGGATCCTGTTCGGAATGGTTGCGAGTAACCAGAACAACAGCAGAAGGATCTGCGGTAGAACCAGCAGTCCCAGGGCATTGACGATGTTGATCGGTGCGCTACCGGTATAGTAGAGGACGGCACGCGCCAGACCCCAACCCGTTGCCAGGCCGGCGAATACAAGAATCACACACAGGATGTGATAGAGCTGGGCAGCCTGATGTCCATCGCGCTGCCAGGCGCTGATCCTGACTCGATCCAGCCAGCCGCGAAGCTGTTTGGCAGGGCTTTTCCTTTTTTGTTGCAGCGCCTGGCCAATCGCGCGATCACGCTGCTTCTTTTCGTCACTGTCAGTCGAACGGTCTGACTTGAGGGCTGAGTTCAGGTCAATCAGGTCGCCGATAAGGGAGGAGTGCGTCATGAATTCATTGTAACGTGAATGTTGCCTAAATCCTCTATGTTGATAGCAGCGCTGTTTTTATGCTGCCTTGATATGATTGCCAGGGAATGCCACGATTTTCCCGTGACTGAGCTGATTTTGGCCTGTCCTGGCGCCATTAACCGGGTAAAGAAAAAAGACTGACCGGAAGGTATAATCGCACCATTCCTTGTTTGAGGTTGCCTGTCTGCCGATGCTCAGAAAATGCCTGCCGAGCCCTTCCAGAACGCCATTGTGGTTGTGGTTGCCCGGTTTCGCCTGTTTCGTTCTGGCGGCTTGCGGGCAGGAAGCGGACAAACCACGCGACAGGGTCGCGCGGCAGCACCTGGTAGAGGTCGCGCTGGTCCAGAGTGACAATCTCAATGTGGTGCGTACCCGAACCGGGACGCTGCGTGCGCGGCGGGAGGTCAAGGTCTATACCCAGGAGGAAGGACGCATTACAGAGCTGTCGCTGTATGAAGGCGATAAGGTCAGCGAGGGCGATTTTCTGGTCAGGCTTGACGATACACTGATTCGAGCCCAGCTATCGCGGGCAACCGCAACACGAAAACAGGCGGAGCAGGATGTCAAACGACTGAAGGAGCTGCGAACCCGCAAGCTGGTATCGGAAGACGAGTATACACGGGCCCTTACCCAGCTGGATGTCGCCAGGGCTGATGAGCAAGTCCTGAAAACACGCCTCGGTTATACGAGCATCACCAGCCCCATCAATGGTGTCGTGAGTGCCAGGCTTTCCGAGCCCGGTAATGTTGTTGAGCGGCACCAGCACGTGTTGACCGTCTCTGACCCTTCTTCACTGGTTACCGAGCTGCCTGTATCGGAGTTGATTCTCCCGGATCTGTCCAAGGGAGACATTGCCGGAGTGCGTATCGATGCACTCGGTGAGCGGATCTACCATGGGCGTATTATCCGCATTCACCCGAATCTCGATCCGATAAGCCGTCGCGGCATCATCGAGGTGGAACTCGAGCCGGTGCCGGCAGGGGCTGCGCCCGGTCAGTTATGCCGCGTAGAACTCAGCACACGGCCTGGCAAGCGCCAGGTGATCCCCTTCTCGGCATTGCGACGCGATGATAAAAGTGAATATGTATTTGTTCTCGATGAGGAAGGCAAGGCAAAACGGGTCGACGTCAGCAGCGGTCTGCGCCTGGCGGAGAATATCGAAATCAGGGAAGGTCTGAGGGATGGTCAGCAAGTCGTTACCAAGGGCTTCCTGGGTCTGTCGTCCGGCAAGAAAGTCAAACCGGTTAACAGCGAAGCGCACTGACCTTGCCGATCGAGTCATCAAGAAGCGGAGGAC
This sequence comes from Gammaproteobacteria bacterium, assembly GCA_030618475.1. Classification (GTDB taxonomy): domain Bacteria; phylum Pseudomonadota; class Gammaproteobacteria; order DSM-19610; family DSM-19610; genus Thiogranum. Next base: position 9,006 of record JAUXDG010000062.1, read on the forward strand.
TGGCAGCATGGTCAATTCGCCACCCTGTCGGCGTCACCATGATCGCTCTGGCGGTGATCGTGCTGGGGGTGTTCTCTTTTTCGAGGCTGGCCATCGATCTGCATCCGCATCTGATCTACCCGGAGATACGGGTACGGATCCTCAATCCCGGGGTACCGGCCACGGTAATGGAGGACCAGTTCAGCCGGCAGCTGGAAGAACAACTGGCCATCACCGAAGATGCCGTCAGCGTGCAGTCGAGAACTTCGGAAGGGGTGACATCCGTCGATCTGTCCTTTGAGTACGGCAAGGATATTGACCTGGCGTTTCGGGATGCGAGTACCCGGCTGGACCGGGCAAAGCGCTTCCTTCCCGATACGCCGGATCCGCCCATCATTTACAAACGCGATCCTGCACAGATTCCGGTGCTCGAGTTTGTGGTCAGTTCAGCCCTGCGCGACCCGGTGGAGTTGCGCAGCTGGGTCGATGATGTGTTCGGCAAGTGGTTTATCACCTTGCCGGGGGTCGCCGCCGCGGAGGTGGGTGGCGGGCTTATTCGTGAGATCCAGATTCTGCCTGACCAGCAGCGCCTGGCCGGCATGGGGCTCGCCATGCAGGATATCATCGATGCTCTGCAGCGCGGCAATCGCGAAGACTCTGCCGGGCGCTTGAAGATGACCCACCAGGAAATCTCCGGCCGCATCAGCGGCCGCTTCACCAGCGTGCAGCAGATTGCCGAGCTGCCTTTGCAAATGGCCGGTGGCGATATCATCCATCTTCAGGAAGTAGCCGAAGTCATCGATACGCATGAAGACGAACGCCTGCGGGTGCGTCTGGACGGTGTTCCCGGTATTAAACTGTCGATACAGAAACAACCTGCGGCGAACACGGTTGCCGTCGTCGATGTTGTCCGGCAACGCCTGGACTGGTTGCAGGAACACGGTCTCGTCCCGGAAGATATTCATGTCGACCGCGTGGCGGATCAGTCGATTTACATTCGCCAGGCACTGAACAACTCCAGTATGGCCGCCATCGCCGGTGCCATACTGGCGATGCTGGTGGTGTATATCTTCCTCGGTAACCTGCGCCGCACGCTCATCATCGGCAGCGCTATTCCGATCGCTATCATGGTGACTTTTGTCATTATGGCTATGGGTGGCCTCACCCTTAACATCATGACGCTGGGTGGGCTGGCGCTGGGGGTTGGCCTCATCGTCGACAACACCATTGTCATGCTGGAAAACATCTATCGCCATCAGTGCCAGGGGGAGGATGATCTGGAGGCGGGCAGGCACGCGGCCGAAGAGGTCAACAGCGCCATTGTCGCTTCCACCAGCACTAACCTGGCTGCAGTATTGCCTTTCCTGTTCATTGGCGGGCTGACAGGTCTGTTGTTCAGGGAGCTTATCTTTACAATATCGGCTGCTATCCTGTCTTCAATGGTGATCGCCCTGACCCTGGTGCCATCATTAGCCGCCAAGGTGCGCAGCGTGGAACGTTCCTCGCTCCGGGTAACCGTGGACAGGGGTGTCAACTGGCTGCAGGAACGTTACGCTGCTTTGGTCAACCGTATTCTGGATTATCCGTATTTGCTGATAGCGGCTTTTCTTCTGATGCTGGCTTTTTCCGTCCAGGTGTTTTTCGACAATGAGGAAATCTTCCTGCCCGACATGGATGATGGACGTGTTTCCCTCGTCATTACCGCCGACCCCGGCACGACCCTGGATGAAATGGATAAAACCGTACAGATCATTGAGCAGTTACTCGAGGCACGGCCGGAAGTCGATCATGTGTTCTCTACGGTGGGCGGTTACATTTTCGGCCGTACCGAGCGGGAGTCGCCGAGTCGCAGTACCCTGAACGTGCAACTGCTACCTGTGTCACAGCGCGGGTTCAGCAGTGAAGCCTGGATTCAAGGCATGGACAAGGCGATCGTCGAAAAGCAACTGGCGGGCGTGCGGGTACGCATGCGCACACGGGGAATCCGCGGGATACGTACCAGCCGCGGCGACGACGATATCAGCATCCGCGTACAAGGGCCGGATCTTGCAAACCTTGAAGAGCTTGCCGATGCCATTGTCCTGCGCCTGAAACAGATCGAGGGACTGCGCAACGTGCTCCATTCCGCTGAAGAAGTGCATCACGAGATCACCATAGATATCGATCGTGAGCGGGCGAGTATGCTTGGCCTGGATGTCGAGGATGTCGGTAAAGCCATGCGTATTGCACTGGAAGGTGTGCTGGTCACCGACTTTATCGATAATGATCGCAGCTACGACGTACGCCTGAGGCTGCCCCGGGTGACGGCCTCGGATCCACAGGATCTGGAGTCGGTAGTATTGTTTCCGACCAGACGCGATCGCAAGGTTGTCTACCTGGGCGACATAGCGAGCATCAATCTCGTTGAAACCCCGGCCGAAATACTGCGTGACAATCAACAGCGTTTTATCGAGATCAGTGCTTCCATCGATGACAGTGCGACGTTGGGAGGGAAACTGGCTGCCATTGACGAGAAACTCCAGGATCTGAAGATCCCGGACGGCTACACCCTGTACGATGGCGGCGCCAGAAAAACCTTGCGGGAGGGCAAGGCCCTGGGCGGTACCCTGTTAGCACTGGCGCTGTTTCTGGTATTCGTGGTAATGGCGATTCAATACGAGTCGCTGCGCAATCCGTTCATTATTTTGCTGAGCGTTCCTTTCGCTGCTATTGGTGTGTCGATGGGAATCCAGTTGACAGAATTGCCGCTATCCATGCCCATATGGCTGGGCATGATTATGTTGGCAGGCATTGTGGTCAACAATGCCATTGTGCTGGTGGAATATATCGAGATAGTGCGGGAACGGACCGCCAACATCCGTGCCGCTATTCTTGAAGCTGCGCGCCTCAGATTGCGCCCCATCCTGATGACCACGCTGACCACTGCGGTGGGGATGCTCCCCCTGGCTATCGGTATCGGAGAAGGTTCCGAGATGTTGCAACCGCTGGCAGTGACCATCGTGGCCGGGCTTTCCTTCTCGATGCTCGTGAGTCTGATTCTGGTGCCGGTGATGTATGAATTGACCCATATCAGGGAGTGGAGGGCCAGGGTATCCGCCGATCGGGCATGATGATCGAACCCACAGGGATATCGCCCGCCAGCCGGATATCAATGCCGGACTTCGTACACGGGTTTCTTGTACTTCCAGCGTTTGTATGCCCAGAACCAGTCCTG
>JAUXDG010000202.1 GCA_030618475.1 Gammaproteobacteria bacterium
CGTGTAATGGTTTCTACCACTGCCCGTCATATGGCCTTGTTTAAGAAACATGGTGCCAACCGGTTCCCAGCCATAGGGGCCGCCCAATTCGCTGCTCCAGATTCCGTTTAAATTCATCCTGTTTCGCCTCACGCATGAGATTATGGGCTCATGATACAAGAAACAGATTGCTTACACGACAATCAGTTGCCGGGCCTCAGTTCGCTGGCGGCGATTGCACGCTGCCATTTTTGCCTGCCGCTGGCATCAAGCACGCTGATGGTCAGGCGCCGTGCCTTGGCGGGGCCGGAGAAGTCGAGCTGGCAGAAATTCCGTTCGCCGACGAAGGTATCCGGCAGCGGTGGGATGCTGATCGATGAGTAGGCCTTGTGCCGTGGACCGGCGGTGAGTGGTGAACAGCTCAACTCGTAGAGCGGGTAATTGTTCTCACGTTTCAGTTTTGTCAGCGCGGTGAAGTGTACATCGCCATTGAGAAACAGCACGCCGCTAATGCCGGTTTCGTTCAACCAGCCGAGAAAATCCGAACGTTCCGCGGGAAAGTTGTGCCAGCTTGCCCGGTTCTTGCGCTGATTCAGCATCTGGCCGCCGCTGGCGATGATCTTGAACGGTGCTTTCGACTGAAGCAGCGCATCCTTTAGCCAAGCAAGCTGCTCCCTGCCCAGCATGCTTTTATCCGGCGTGTCCGGGGCCTTGTCACTGTTGCGCTTGTAACGGTTATCCAGCAGGAAGAAGTCGACGTCCCTGAAGGTAAAGTAGGTGAAGATTCCCGGTTCTCCCGGCAGGCCGTAAGCCGGGTTTGACCAATAGCGCTTGAAAAGGGTCAGGCTCTGGTCTTTCAGAATGAAGCTGCGATTGGCATCGTCGGGTCCGTAATCGTGATCGTCCCAGATGGCGTAATGGTGGGTACTGCGCAACAGCGGCTGAAGTGCAGGCAGGGCGCGGGTATGACGATAGCGTTCCGCCATGCCCCAGCGGCTGTCGACGTCGGCCTCGCGCGTGTACACGTTGTCGCCCAGCCACAGCATCATGTCGGGTGATTGCTCGGCGATGCGTGTGAAAATGCCGTAGCTGTCGCCGTAGAGCTTTCCGGGTCGATCGTAGGCGGCGTCGTTGATGTAGGCACAGGAGCCGGTGACAACACGGAACGCTGGCGGTTCGGAGCGCCATTTCCATAATGGTTGGGTATGGAACATCAGCTCGCCGGGGATCCTGACTGGCTCTCCATTCAGCTTGACGCCGTAGCTATAGCTGGTTCCCGGATCAAGGTCGTCGATTTCGATGTGTGCGGTAAACTGTTGTTCCGGCTTGAGTGGCAATGCTTTGCTCGAACGGACCTGCTCGGGATGCCCGTCAGGCCAGTAATCCAGCACGACTTCAGCGGCGCTGCTGCCCTGCAACCAGATGGTGACGGCGCGCATCGCGCTGTGACCGGGCATGGGGCCGGAGGTCAGTTGAGGCTGTTCTTCCGGCGGCGCAGTAGCGGTGCGCGGCGACGCTATAGCCGCCGCTGTAGCAAGCAGGAGACCGAGTACTGAAGCAATGGCAAAACGCGTGTTGCGCATGGGGTGTCTATCTCCAATAAATCCGATCGGCACAGCGTGGAATCAAAGTGGCGAGGGTCAGGCTTTTGCGGCGATGATGCGCTGTAAGGCGTCGGTGCGCAAATCGATCAGGTTGGCGAGTTGGTGGGCCGTCTGCGGGTGTATTTCGAGCAGTGATTCCAGCGATGTGAGTGGAATCCGTAATACCTCGAGGTCTGTGTCAGCGACAATCGATGCCGGGTTGGGCTGGCCGCGGGTCAAGGCGGTTTCGCCGAACAGTTCGCCCTCACCCAGTTGCAGAATCTCGCTGGCCTCAGCTGCCTCAGCCTGGTAAAGGGTGGTTGCCTGGCCGGCGTCTATGATATAGACCGCCCCGCTCATTTCTCCCTGCTGGAGAACGGTTTCGCCGGCACCGAACCAGAGCCGGTCGGCGTCCTCGGCAAGTTGCCGCAACTGCGACTGCTCCAGGTCCGCCAGCGCTGCGACGCCGGCCAGACGGGTCACCGCAGGCTCGATGTCCGCTGTTGCCTGGGGTTGTTCTTTCACCTGGTATTCGAGTGCCGTCGGCAGGGGCAGGCGCAGGCCGGCGCGTTGGGCGGCGTACCACACCCGGGTGGTGTAGGTGTCGATGAGCTTGCGGTACAGTTTGGGGTTGTCGAGACACAGCACCGCCTGGTAGCGGATACGGTCGTTCTGAAATTCGACAGCATGGGCCTTCGGGGACGGCTCGGTTGCCACATGGGGTGTTTTCAGGGCGGTGTTGCGCAGCATGTCCTTGACCCGGTTGGGGGGATCATCCAGGGCGAAAGCGAAGCTTACCCGAACGGTCTGCAGGCGCGTGGGAGCCGAGAAGTTTATGATTGTTTCGCGGCCAAGTGCCGAGTTGGGCATGACCAGCAGGTTCCTGTCGACGGTGCGCAGGTGAACGGAGCGCCAGTTGATCTGCACCACTTCGCCGCGATTGGAACCGACCTCGATCCAGTCGCCGATTGAAAACGGCCGCTCGAACAGCATGGCGATGCCGGACATCAGGTTGCCCAGCGTTTCCTGCAGGGCCAGGCCGAGTACGATGGAACCGACACCCAGTGCCGCGATCAGGCCGCCCAGGTCGCGGCGCCAGACGACGGAGAGGACGATTGCTGCGCCGATCACCACCAGCAACACACGCAGCAGGTCCTGGAACAGTTTGGGTGCACGGGAGCGCCAGGTGCCGGCTGCGGCCTGTTCAAACAGCAGCACGTTGACAAACAGCAGTACGGCGTAGATGACGCTGATCCAGAACAGCGTGGCGACGCTGCGCATGGTGGCGGAGTCGGCTTCCAGCCCGACAATCTTGCTCAGGAAAACATAGAAAATCAGAAAGGGGAGGACACCGTTGCGAATGGCGCGGAAGATACTGGCAAGCGGGCGGCCTGCGCGATCGGCGCGATAGATCGCTTCACCGAGGACCACGACCAGAATCTGGAAGCCGAGAATCAGACCGATGCCCCAGATAAACCAGTCGGTGTGCAGCAGGTCTGCCATCAGGCGGTTTTCGCCTCTGCCTCGCTCAGGCACCAGAGCGGGATTCCACTGTCTGCTGTTTCCAGCCGTCGGAAGCTGTACAGATCTTCGACCTTGTCGCGGACCGCCGTGGTGATGACAATACTCCCGGGCGAACCCCGTTTGCGGGCGAGATCCGCCTGCAGTACGGTCTCACCCCAGATGTCATAGATGAACTTGTCGCGTCCCACAATACCGGCTACTACGGGCCCTGCGCTGATGCCCACCGTCAGGCGCAGATCAAGAGCGTGTTCAGCATTGAAACGTCTCACGGTGCGATGCATTTCCCGGGCGAAATCGATAGCCCGGCGGGTGTGGTCCAGCAGCGGTGTGCAAAGACCACAGGCCGCCATGTAGGTGTCACCGAAGGTCTTGATTTTCTCTATACCGAAGCGTCCGGTAGCATCGTCGAACGTCGACACCAGTTCATTGAGTAAGGCCACCGATTCATGGGCAGGCACGCTGTCGCAGAACTGAGTAAAACCACCCAGATCGGCAAACAGCACGCTGACATCCGGCACGCTGTCGGCAATATTCTTCTCGCCACTTTTGAGGCGCCGTGCAACGCTCTCCGGCAACACGCTCTGTAACAGCCTTTCATTTTCCCGGTTGGTTTCCTGGACCAGCCGGGTTTGATCGCGCACGCTTTCAACCATTTCCTTGAATGAGCGGGCGAGGTCGCCAATTTCGTCCTTGGCATCTGTGTCGATCTGAACGTCTTCATCGCCGAGACCCGCCTGGCGCACCCGGTTGATGAGTTCGTTCACCGGCCGCACGAATGAGCTCGCCAGCAGCATCACGATCAGCGTGATCGCCAGCATGATGAGCGCTGACTGTATCAGCGTATCGCGGGCGAGCTTGCGCATCGGGGCGAAAGCTTCATCGAGATCCATTTTGCCGATAATGGCCCAGCGGAAGTCCGGAATGTTCAAGGGTGCCCAGGAGGCCAGAATATCCGTACCACGATAACCTTCGGTGACACCGGTTCCGGTACGGCCCTGCAGGGCTTCATCGACAGCGAAGGTGCGCACAGGCTGGATCAGGATGGAGGACTCAAACTCCAGCATGCGTTCAATCGTTGTTTCATCCAGACGGAAGGCGCGCATGTCCCTGGCGTAGGCCTCCGGATCCTCGATCAGGAAACGGGAGTGCGAACGCATCAAACGATCTTCCCCGACCAGGATGGTCTCTCCGGTTTTGCCGAGACCATCGCGTTCCCATTGGCCACCGCCGGTCATGACCTGTTTGATTTCCTTGTTGGAAATCTGCAACGCCAGTACAGCGATCGCTTCTCCCTCGACGAAAATGGGGGTGGCAACAAAGGCCTGGGAGCGGGAATAGGAGGGCCGGAACCTGGCGTAATCAATCATGCGCACCAGGCCTTGATCGGGTGTGCGCTGGATGCTGCGGAACAGCTCGGCAAGATTGCTGGTGTCGTAGGGTCCGTCAATAAGGTTAGTGGCGAAATCCACCTCTTTGGCCACGCTGTAGACAATATCGCCGGTTTCAATGTCGATGATAAACAGGTCGTGGTAACCCAGCTTTTCAGCCATCCTGCGAAACTGCGGATGGTGCATGGCGTGGGCGCGCGCATAGGCGTTATCGTCAGCGATCTCCGTCAATTGCTGCTTGGCCTTCACCGGGAAGCGGTTGGCTGCGATGTACTGGTATTGCAGATAGCGTGCGACAGGCGTATCCGGCAGGTGTGTAGCAACAGAGGGTCTGCCTTCCACACGATTGGCCAGTTTCGGAATGAATTCCTCTCTGTAAAAGGTTTCCAGTTGCGCATCCCACTGTGTGTTCTCGCCGACATCTTGCAGTTTGCGGTAGGCCTGGAGGAACTCGCTCGCCGCCTTTCGAGTGAATGGACCCTCTGCTATACCCTCGGCCTCAAGTTTCAGATCATTCAGATAGCTCTCGATACGTTGGGCTTTAATGGCCCTCAGACTCGTCAGCTGGTTGAAAACACTGTCACGCAGCGCATTGTAACTGGCATAATAGCTCAGCGATGCCACCACCGCGATGGATATGGCGCTGATGCTGAGCAGCATCACCAGCAGCCTGGATTTGATGCTCAGATTTGCCACGGGTTCACCATGACGAGGCTTTTCTGTCTATAAATGCGTGGGCGCATAGTGCGTAAACCTAACAGGTTTGTGAGGCTTCCGCACCACTGGCTGACTGTTGATAAAAGCGCTGCCCAGCTTGTTTCTTCGGGTGCCATGGTTTAATTTGAGCGGTTACCAATAGCAGTTTCATTCCCATGAGGTTAACGGATGCACATCATTATCAAGCGACTCAAGCGCTGGCTCGTGCGGGCGATCTCGGTATTTCTGCCCCAGGATAAGGCCATCGCCCTGGACCGCTGGCGGCGCGGCCAGG
>JAUXDG010000158.1 GCA_030618475.1 Gammaproteobacteria bacterium
GAATGTCTGCCTGATTGAGGCCCGGTTGGCTAAAGAGTGGGGTAAGCTGTGATTCGGTGTTTTTCGTCCTGCTGTTGACATAGTAAGACACGGCGCAAGAAACTGAATATCAGCAGCCGCTTATAATCTACTAATAGATTGTTATATATGATGAATAAGAGCAATAAAGTTGGAGCACGCCGGGTATTTAAAGACCCCGTGCTGTTTCTGGCGTTTGGATTTGGTTCGGGCCTGGTGCCGCGTGCGCCGGGTACCGCTGGTACGGCGGCTGCAATTCCGCTTTACCTGTGGTTCAGTCAATATTCGTTGACAATCTACCTGGTGCTGGTGTTTCTGGTTTCAATCACAGGTGTCTGGATCTGCCAGCAGGCTTCAGCGCGTCTGGGGGCGCACGACCATCCCGGCATTGTATGGGATGAGTTTGCAGGTTTTCTGGTCACTATGATTCCTGCGTCTGCCTCCTGGATCTGGGTGGTAGCCGGATTTGTATTGTTTCGTGTGTTTGATATCTGGAAGCCCTGGCCGATATCCTGGGCAGATCGGGAGCTTAAAGGTGGCCTGGGTATCATGCTGGATGATTTGCTGGCCGGGGGGATTGCTGCGGTGATTCTGTTTATTGTTATTGGACTGGTTGGCTGATGGTGGGTGTTTTGCGTTTAAAAAGAAGAAAATGGCTGCTTGTCGTGCTGCTGGTGTGTATTTATTCAGCCGCAAGCTGGGCTATTAAGGACATACACGTTGTTGCCCTGTTCAAGGACCGGGCGATTGTTATGATTGACGGTAAGCAGCGCCTGCTGCGAGCCGGTGACAGCAGTCCGGAAGGTGTCAAACTTGTTTCGGCCGATAGCGTTGGTGCTGTGTTCGAGTATCAAGGCAGGACGCTGGAAAGACAGCTTGATGGTCGCGTACATGCTGCGGCTGAATCGCCAAAAGGGCATGATGATGTTCTGATTTTTCGGGACAAGTGGGGTATGTTCAAGACAGTCGGCAGCATCAATGGCCTGCCGGTCAAGTTCCTGGTGGATACCGGTGCCAGTTCAGTAGCCATGAATTCAGCCCAGGCGCGCCGGCTGGGAGTCGATTTCCGCGTGCAAGGCGAGCCGATTTATGTGTCTACTGCCTCAGATGTGACGCAGGCCTATCAGCTCAAGCTGGATATCGTTAAAGTCGGCTCTATTCAATTGCGTAATGTGACTGCAGTCGTCCTGGATGGTGCACAACCAACAGACGTTTTGCTGGGCATGTCGTTTCTCGGGCACCTTGAGATGATTAACAAGGGCAATAAGCTGATACTGCGCCGCAAGTATTAGGCCGGCTAATTCCCTATTATTCGCACTGACGTATTTCTTATCAGGGTGTATTTGTTGCGCCCTAGACTCCTTATTCTACGCACTGATTGCAATAGGGTGCCTGATCACGTAAAGCCCTGGCCTGTGAAGAGGCGCCATATTCGTGGCACGGAGTCGATATAACTAGAAACCTTGCGTAACTACAATAATGTAGCTACTATTGATCATGCGCTTTGAATGGGATGAAAACAAGAACAAGACCAACCGTGATAAGCACGGCGTTTCATTCGAGACCGCGCAGCTCGTGTTTAACGATCCGCACGCCCTGAGCGTGCAGGACCGGCACGAGTGGGGGGAGGAGCGTTGGCAAACCTTGGGTCTAGTGGGCGGGGTAGTGATGCTCCTTGTGGCCCACACATACACAGAAGGCGGCGATGCCGAGGTGATCCGCATTATCTCGGCCCGTAAGGCAACCAAACGCGAGAAACAACGCTATGAGCAAGCCAGGTAAAAAACAACGCGACGAAATCGGGCAGTTGAGCAAGCTGCCAGACAACGAAATCGACACGTCCGACATCCCCGAGGTGGTCGACTGGAATGGGGCCGAGGTGGGTCGATTCTATCGGCCTGTGAAAAAGCAGGTCACTCTACGACTCGACGCCGACATGCTGGAATGGTTTCGCGGGCAAGGCAAGAAATACCAGACCCGCATCAACCAGGCCTTGCGCGAGTACATGGAGCAGCATCGCAAGGCGGGATAGTCGATACCCGCAGAATTTCAAGCGTTTCCGGGAGCATGGGACGTACTGTAAGCGATCTATGCAGCACAGGTTTGAAGGCGAAGCCGGCGCATGTTGGGAACTACGGTGCTGGGTAAGACGCGTATCGTTCGGCAACCGTATCGGGTGTGGGGTTCCAGGGAAGTAACCTCTTAACCAGCTGCGTCATCATCGGTTTTTTTATTCCGTTCAATCAGGGCGTATGCCGAGTGGTTATGAATGGATTCAAAGTTTTCGGATTCCACCATGTAGGCGCAGATACGGTCATCCTGGTTTAATTTGGCGGCGATGTCGCGCACCATGTCTTCTACAAATTTCGGGTTGTCGTACGCACGTTCAGTGACAAATTTTTCGTCAGGGCGTTTGAGTAGGCCGTATAACTCACAGGAAGCCTGTTGCTCGATCAATTCAATCAATTCCTCGATCCAGACAAAATCACAGGTGGTTGCGGTAACCGTGACGTGTGAGCGCTGGTTATGAGCACCACGCTCGGAAATTTTCTTTGAGCACGGGCACAGGCTGGTGACCGGTACCACGACCTTGATTTTCATTTCCGGGTATGAGCGTCGGATTTCACCGATGAATGACACTTCATAATCGAGCAGACTCTGCACGCCTGATACCGGGGCCGTCTTGTTGATAAAGTAAGGGAAGGTCATCTCGATGTGACCGGCTTCGGCTTCCAGCCTCTCGGTCATTTCGCTAAGCATTTGCTTGAACGACCGTACGCTGATTTCCCGCTCGTGCAGATTGAGGATTTCCACAAAACGGGACATGTGCGTGCCCTTGAAGTTGTGCGGCAGGTTGACGTACATGTTGAAATTGGCAACGGTGTGCTGTTCACCCTCGGAACGGTCCTTGACGCGTACCGGGTGACGGATGTCCTTGATACCCACCTTGTCGATGGCTATATGACGGGTATCGGCGCTGCTCTGCACATCGGCAATATTATCGCTGGCAATCGAAGTTGTCGCTTGCTGTTTGCTCATGATTCGTCCTCAACATAACGCACACAGGCGCGTTCGGTTTCCCAGAGGGTGACGGCGTGGACCCGGATACGGTCGTTATTCAGTTGTGCCGAAAGCTCTTTGTGAAAATACGCGGCTATATTCTCTGCCGTCGGGTTAACCCGGGTAAAGGGTTCCAGGTCATTCAGGTAGCGGTGATCCAGCCGTTCTGCAATGTCTCGTGCAGCCTGTTTGATAACCCTGAAATCCACGCCCATACCCATCGCGTCGAGTTCGCTGGCGGCCACTTCCACCTCGACTTTCCAGTTATGTCCGTGCATACGCGCACAGGCGCCCGGGTAATCGCGCAAGGTATGCGCGGAGGCGAAATCTGTGAGAATTTTCAGGGTGTAACGTGCGGTCATAATAATTCCTGACCGGAAAGGTCAAATATTAATCGACCGCACGCAAGGTTGCAATTCTACGGGCTAATTCCCTTTGAATGCGCTGGTAAATACTGTCGGCATCCAGACCGCATTCGGCCAGTTGTTGTGCACGGCTGGCGTGTTCGATAAAGCGGTCAGGGATGCCCAGCATGGCTAATGGTATGGTATTGCCATGACGCATCAGGGCTTCAGCAACAGCGCTGCCCGCGCCGCCGGCAATGGCGTTATCCTCCAGGGTCACCAGTACCCGGTGGCTGGCTGCAAGCTTGAAAATGCAATCCTCGTCGAGTGGCTTGACGTAGCGCATGTTGACCACTGTGGCATTCAGCCGCTCTGCTGCCTCAAGCGCAGCTGCCAGCGGGCTGCCAAACACCAGCAGGGCAACATCCTGGCCTTCACGGCGGATTTCTGCTTTCCCGATCGGAAGTGTATCCAGCCCCGGCTTGATGCTTACGCCTGGCCCGGTTCCGCGTGGATAACGCACCGCTGCCGGACCGTTCAGCCGGAATCCCGTGGACAGCATCTGCCGGCATTCATTTTCATCGGCCGGCACCATCAGCGTCATGTTGGGGATGCAGCGTAAAAAGCTCAGGTCGTAGTTACCCGAGTGGGTAGGGCCGTCAGCCCCCACCAGTCCTCCCCGATCGATTGCAAACAGCACGGGCAGGTTCTGTAAGGCGACGTCGTGCACCAGTTGATCATAGGCGCGCTGCAGGAAGGTGGAGTAGATGGCGACCACGGGTTTGCAGCCATCGCAGGCCATGCCGGCGGCCATGGTGACGCTGTGCTGCTCGGCAATACCGACGTCGAAATAACGCTGTGGAAAAGACTCGGAAAATGTCACCAGACCAGAGCCTTCGCGCATGGCCGGTGTGATAGCCACCAAATCGTCATCCTGTTTTGCCATGTCGCAGATCCACTCACCAAATACCTGGGTATAGGTCTTTGTCAAGCTGGTGGCGTCCTGGCCTCGTCCAGTCTGTGGATCAAATTTACCCACACCGTGGAATTCGCAGGGGTCCTGTTCGGCGGGTTGATAGCCCTTGCCCTTGCGCGTCACGACGTGCAGCAGCTGGGGGCCTTTCAGTTTGCGAATATTGCCCAGGGTTCCGACCAGCGCGTCCAGGTCGTGACCATCGATAGGGCCGATGTAATTGAAACCCAGTTCTTCGAACAGGGTGCCGGGGACCACCATGCCTTTCATGTGTTCTTCGGCGCGGCGAGCCAGTTCCCACACCGTGGGCATTTTTTGCAGTACTTTTTTACTGCCCTCGCGCATGGTTGCGTAAGTGCGTCCGGACAACGCGCGTGCCAGGTAATTGGACAGGCCGCCGACATTGGGTGAAATTGACATATCGTTGTCGTTTAACACCACCAGCAGGTTGGCATCCAGCGTGCCGGCGTGGTTCAGGGCTTCAAATGCCTGTCCGGCAGTCATGGCGCCATCGCCGATGACTGCGACGATACGGCGCTGACCGTTTTCCCGTGTGGCAGCGATCGCCATGCCCAGAGCGGCGCTGATCGATGTGCTGGAATGGCCGACCCCGAAACTGTCGTAGCGGCTTTCGTCACGTTTGGGGAAGCCGGCCAGCCCGCCTTTCTGGCGCAGGCTGTCCATTTGTTCACGCCTGCCGGTTAGAATCTTGTGCAGATAACTCTGGTGGCCCACGTCCCATACCAAGCGGTCGTCAGGGGTGTTAAAGACGTAATGCAGCGCGATGGTAAGTTCGACGGTACCGAGATTCGCCGCCAGATGCCCGCCGGTATTGGACACCGATTCGATCAGAAAGTGGCGCGCTTCGCTGGCCAGCTCGGGCAGCTGGGACTTGGTCAGCGTGCGCAGATCCGCAGGTGAATCGATGCGCGTCAGCAGAGGCAGGTCACTGGCAGTTTTCATAGGCAGGCGTACAAATCGGAGGGTCAGATTATCGGCGCTACGATACCTGCTGGCAAGTTGAACAGGCAATCAGGTTGCGCGGTCGACAATATACCGGGATAGCCAACGTAAAGGGTCGGCGCTTTCATCCAGACCGTCAAGGCTGTCGAGTGCGGCCTGATGCAGTTCCAGGGCACGTTCCCGGGCACCGGTCAGTCCCAGCAGCGAGGGGTAGGTGGGTTTATTCAGTGCGCTATCGGCGCCAGACTCTTTGCCCAGTTGTTCGGTGTTGCCGGTTACGTCGAGAATGTCGTCCTGAACCTGGAAAGCGAGGCCGATATATTTTCCGTAATGGTCCAGCGCCTGTTTCTGCTCTTCGGGGAGTTTTTCGGCACATAGTGCACCCAGCAGCACTGAAGCGCGGATCAAGGCACCGGTTTTATGGATATGCATGTTTTCCAGCTCGGCGATATCCAGTTGTTTGCCTGTGGCCGCCAGGTCGAGTGACTGCCCGCCCACCATTCCGCGCGAACCGGAGGCCTGACTCAGCAGTTCGATCATCTGTAGACGCCGGTGAGAGGCTATTGCTCCCATATCTGCGTGAGCCAGCAGGGAAAAGGCCAGCGCCTGGAGAGCATCACCGGCGAGAATGGCTTCAGCTTCTCCATAAACCTTATGGCAGGTGGGCTTGCCGCGCCGCAGGTCATCATCGTCCATTGCCGGCAGATCATCGTGGACCAGAGAATAGGCGTGAATGCATTCAACCGAGCAGGCCGTGACATCCAGTGCTTGCTGCCTCGCTCCCGAGGCTTGACCCGCGGCATAGACCAGCAACGGACGGATACGTTTTCCGCCACCCAGCACCGCGTAACGCATCGCCTGGTGCAGTTGTACCGGGAGGGTGTTTTCCGAGGCTAAAAACCGCCCCAGTGCCGCTTCCACACGCTGCTGGCAGCGCTCCGCAAAGCGCTTCAGATCAGGAGGAGTCAGCTTCACTGTCAAACGCTTCAAGCGATGGTTGACCGTCAGTCTCCAGCAGGATCTGGACCTTCTGTTCGGCTTCTTTCAGGGCCTGTTGGCAGGAGCGGGTCAATCGCACGCCCCGTTCGAATTGTTTCAGGGATTCATCAAGACTTAAATCACCCTGCTCCATTTTTTCCACCAGTGTTTCGAGTTCTGCCAGTGCAGTTTCAAAATCGGGGGTTTTCTGACTAGGTTTTGCCACATCCGCTCTCCAGTGTTCGGCCAGGAGCCTATTCTCGGACAGGCTCCTGGCTACGTTACAAGTGCCTGAGAGCCCGGTCAAACAGGATC
>JAUXDG010000259.1 GCA_030618475.1 Gammaproteobacteria bacterium
CTTGTCAGTTGCTGCCAGCAGACCACCCAGACCCATGAGGATGCCACCGAGCCAGATCCAGCGCACGAAGGGTTTGTAATACAGTCGCAGGCTCCAGTCACCGTTGCCCAGGGTTTCACCCAGTGATACATAGATATCACGGATGAAGCCGGCATCGATACCGGCCTCGGTCATCGGTTTGGTCTGCACCAGGTAGGTCCGTTTCTCCGGCTGGAGCAAGGCGACTTCGCGGTCACCCTTGAAGACACGCACGGTACCAAGCTGTGCCTGGTAGTTGGGCCCGGTATGGGCTTGTGCACCGTCAAAGCGGAAGCGGTAGCCGCTCAGTTCGATACTCTGGCCGGGCGACATGCGCACGTCTTTTTCGACATCGAACTGGGTGACGAAGGTCACGCCGATGACGAACACCGCGATACCCATATGTGCCAGCCACATGCCGTAATAGCCACGCCCGCCGCGACCGGTGAGATCGCGCGGCAGACCGGCCAGGCCGGATTTGTTCTTCAGGCGCTGGCGCAGACCGGAAAACAGGGTGGTTGCCAGCCACAGTGACAGGGCGACGGCAACACCGGCAGAGGCCGAATCAGTGACCGCGGGCAGGGCGACCAGCACGCCGCCGGCGATGCTGATGGCAAAGGCGACCCACAGGCGGCGCAGCAGCAGGGCCGGATCCTGGTGTTTCCAGCGTGTCAGCGGCCCGGCCCCCATGAGCAGTATCATCATCGGCATGAAGGTCACGAACATGGAACTGAACCAGGGAAAGCCGACCGAGATTTTGCCCCAGCCAAAAGCGTCATAGAGCAGCGGCGCCAGCGTGCCGAGCAGCACCAGCGCCGTGGTGACCACCAGCAGGACGTTGTTGCCGAGCAGCATGCTTTCCCGGGACAAGGCCCCGAAACCGCCACCGCGTGGAATATTCGGTGCGCGCACCGCGTACAGCAGCAGCGAGCCGCCGATGACGATCAGCAGAAATATCAGGATGAACAGGCCGCGGGCCGGGTCGGAGGCGAAGGAGTGCACCGAGGTGAGCACTCCGGAACGCACCAGGAAGGTGCCAAGCAGGCTGAGCGAGAAACCCATCAGCGCCAGCAGCACCGTCCAGCGTTTGAAGGCGCCCCTTTTTTCCGTTACCGCCAGTGAATGGACCAGTGCGGTGCCGGCCAGCCAGGGCATGAAGGAGGCGTTTTCCACCGGGTCCCAGAACCACCAGCCACCCCAGCCGAGTTCGTAGTAGGCCCACCAGCTGCCGAGCACAATGCCGACGGTGAGGAACACCCAGGCAACCAGCGTCCAGGGGCGCGACCAGCGCGCCCAGGCCGCGTCCAGCTTGCCGCCGATCAGCGCCGAGATGGCAAAGGCAAAGGCCACCGACATGCCGACATAACCCATGTAGAGCATCGGCGGGTGTATGGCCAGGCCGAAATCCTGCAACAGCGGATTGAGGTCACCGCCTTCTGCGGGCACCGGAAACACGCGATCGAAAGGGTTGGAGGTCAGCAGCAGGAATAACAGGAAGCCGATGCTGATCATACCCATCACGGAGAGCACGCGCGCCATCACTTCATCCGGCAGATTACGGGCCAGCGAGACCGCCACCGTCCAGGCGCCGAGAATCAATACCCACAGCAGCAGCGACCCCTCGTGCGCACCCCACACCGCCGAGATCTTGTAGATGTTCGGCAGCTGGGTGTTGCCGTGCTGCGCCACATAGCGCACCGAGAAGTCATCGACCAGAAAGGCATTGGTCAGCGCCGCAAAGGCCATCAGCAGAAAAACAAATTGCCCCCAGGCCAACGGCCGCGCCATCGCCGTCCAGGTCGGCGTGCGGTTCAGACTGCCCACCAGCGGAACCACGGCCTGCACAATAGCCATGCACAGGGCGAGGATCAGCGCATATTGCCCGAGTTCAGGTATCATGGTGTGGTCACCCCCTGAGTTTCTTTCGCGGCCCCCGCCTCGCGGGCAGCCTGCAGGGAATCAGCAACCTCGGGCGGCATGTAGTTCTCGTCGTGCTTGGCCAGCACTTCGTCGGCCACGAACACGCCGTCATCGCGCAGGCGCCCGTGCGCTACGATACCCTGTCCTTCGCGGAACAGATCGGGAAGAATGCCCGTGTATTGCACCTTGACATTCTTCAGCGTATCGGTGACGTCAAACTGAACCGTCAGACCGTCCGGCTGGCGTTGCACGCTACCTTCGGTAACCAGGCCGCCGAGGCGGAACGTGTGATCCCGGGGTGCGTCACCGGCGATCACTTCAGTCGGTGAGTAAAAGAACATCAGGTTCTGGTTGAAGGCGCTGAGCGCAAAGGCCACCGCAATGCCGACACCCGTCACCATCAGTGCAATCAGGTACAAACGTTTTTTTCTTGCCGCTTTCATTGGCTCATACTCCTTGCGCGTCGTTCACGGCGCGCCAGATCCGCCAGTATTTTGCGCCGTTGCCTGAGCGGCGCCAGAATGTTGGCCAGCAGTATAATCAGTGTCAGGCCATACGAGGTCCAGACGTAGAACGCGTAGCCGCCCATGTGGAAAAATTCAGCCACGGTCATGATCCCCCCGCCAGTTGCCGCACCCACTGGGTATGGCGCTCGCGCTGCAGAATCTCGCAGCGTGCCCGCATTAGGACCACAAGGGCGTAGAAGAGTTTAAACGCCACCGCCATCAGCAATAAGGGGATCAGCATGCGCACATCGATGGAGGGTGCATCGAACTTGGTCACCGTCGGACCCTGGTGCAGGGTATTCCACCACTCGACCGAATAATGAATGATGGGGATGTTGACTACACCGACGATGGCCAGTATCGAGGTGGCGCGCGCCGCGGTGCGTTTGTCTTCCACCGCATTGTGCAGGGCGATCACCCCCAGGTACAGGAACAGCAGGATCAGTTCCGCGGTCAGGCGTGCATCCCACACCCACCAGGCCCCCCACATCGGCTTGCCCCAGATGGAGCCGGTCACCAGCGCCAGGAAGGTGAAGGACGCTCCGATGGGCGCGCTGCTGATGGCGATGACTTCAGCCAGCTTCATGTGCCAGATCAGGCCGATGGCGCCGGCGCC
>JAUXDG010000234.1 GCA_030618475.1 Gammaproteobacteria bacterium
CCCGCCATCGAACTAAACCATCTTGTCTGGCGCCCCGGAGAGGATTCGAACCCCTGACCCACGGCTTAGAAGGCCGTTGCTCTATCCTACTGAGCTACCGGGACCGAACTCCTCGCAGGTCAATCCTGTCCTGCTGACGCCCACTGATATGGTCGGGGTAGAGAGATTCGAACTCCCGACATCCTGCTCCCAAAGCAGGCGCGCTACCAGGCTGCGCTATACCCCGAAAACCCCGGTCAAAACGTTACCCGAGCTTATTCCAGCTGGAACGGGCCGGCGATAATACGTTTACACCGGACAATCGTCAACGGTTTAAGGGCGCCAGTATAGCAAAATTCTGATGGCGTGCTTGTTCACTCCATCGCCACGTGCGAAAATCCCCGCCCCGGTGAAATCGAGCAGATCCAAGTGGCCCGACAACAGTTATGAGCGCCCGCATCATTGACGGCAAGTCCATTGCCGGGAACGTTCTACAGCAGATCAAGCACAGTATCGACGAACGGCTCGCCGCCGGTAAACGTCAACCGGGCCTGGCGGTGATCCTGGTGGGCAAAGATCCGGCGTCGGAAATCTATGTGCGCAACAAGCGGCGGGCCTGCGAGGAGTCCGGGGTACTGTCGCGTTCTTATGATCTGGCGGAGGACACCTCCCAGCAACAGCTTCTGGATCTCATCGACTCATTGAATGAAGACCGTCAAATTGACGGCATTCTGGTACAACTGCCCCTGCCTGGACACATCAACGCCGAAACCATCATTGAACGTATCAACCCGGACAAGGATGTCGACGGGTTCCACCCTTACAATGTGGGTCGCCTGGCACTGCGGATTCCGCAACTGCGTCCCTGCACGCCTTGCGGCATCATGACCCTGCTGGATAGCACCGATGAGCCGTATTACGGACGTGAAGCGGTGGTGGTGGGCGCATCCAATCATGTCGGTCGCCCCATGCTGCTGGAACTTCTGCTCGCGGGTGCTACCGCCACCTGTTGCCACCGATTTACCAGGGATCTGCAAGAGCACGTAAGTCGTGCAGACATCCTGATAGTGGCCGCCGGCAAGCCCGGTCTGGTAGCGGGTGAATGGATCCGGCCAGGCGCAACGGTTATCGACGTTGGTATTCATCGCGGTGAAAAGGGCCTGATCGGTGACGTTGTCTTCGAGCCGGCCAGGCAGCGTGCCGCATGGATCACACCCGTACCGGGCGGTGTAGGGCCGATGACCGTGGCAACCCTGTTACAGAATACGCTGCATGCAGCTGATTCGCTGCACGATGGATAATCACGGCCGGCAGATTTGAAGAGTTCTTCAGTGGCTCAAAGACTGGCGATGCAGTACTCCTGACCGAAACCTACTCAGTCCCGGCGCCAGAGCGTACCGCCGCTACCGTCTTCGAGCACGACCCTCAGCTCGGTGAGCTGATCCCGGATACGGTCAGCCTCCTCCCAGTCCCTGTCGGCACGGGCCTGTTCACGCCGGGCAATCAAAGTATCAATTTCCTGGTCACTGGGTCCCTGCTGACTGTCGCTGTGCCGGCTACGCAGATAGGTCTCCGGATCGGAGCGCAGGATGCCCAGCCGTCCCGCCAGCTCCCGCAGCGTGTTCGCCAGCCTGGCCGGCTCGCCGTCACCCTGCTCACGTGCACGGTTCATTGCCCGTGTCAGCTCAAACAATACCGCCAGGGCTTCCGGGGTATTGAAGTCGTCGTTCATCGCCGCCTGAAAGCGTTGCTCGTAGCCCGCTTCCAGATCGCTGCCCCCGGCTACCTCACAGTCGCGTAATGCGGTATACAAACGCTGCAAGGCACCACGCGCCTTGTCCAGATTTTCATCGCTGTAGTTCAAGGGGCTGCGGTAGTGACTGGACAGGATGAAATAGCGGATCTCCTCGGGCTGGTAGCGTCGCAGGATCTCGCGCACAGTAAAGAAGTTACCCAGCGACTTGGACATCTTCTCCTTGTCCACCTGCACAAAACCGTTGTGAACCCAGTAATTCACAAAATGTTCGCCGTTTGCGGCCTCGGACTGGGCGATTTCGTTTTCATGATGGGGAAACTGAAGGTCCATGCCGCCCCCGTGGATATCAAAATGCGCACCCAGACATTCGGTGGACATGGCTGAACATTCGATATGCCAGCCGGGGCGGCCATCACCCCAGGCCGAGGGCCAGCTGGGTTCTTCGGGTTTGGCTGATTTCCACAACACGAAATCCAGCGGATCGCGTTTAGCCTGTTCGACATCCACACGCGCACCGGCACGTAATTCATCGACGCGCTTGCCCGACAGTTGCCCATAGTCACTGAACTTGCTGACCGAATAGTAGACGTCACCGTTTTCACCCTGATAGGCGTAGCCCTTATCGATCAGCCTCTGGATCATGCCCAGTATGTCGCCCATCGATTCGGTCGCCCGCGGCTCGAAATCCGGATGCAGCACACCCAGCGCATCGGCGTCCTCGTGCATGGCGGTGATAAAGCGTTCAGTCAGTTCATTGATGGGCTCAGCGTTCTGCTGGGCACGTGCAATGATCTTGTCATCGATATCGGTGATATTACGCACGTAGGTCACGTTATAACCCAGGCTGCGCAGATGCCGGACAATCACATCAAACACCACCAGTACCCGCGCATGCCCCAGATGACAGAGGTCGTACACAGTCATGCCGCACACGTAAATGCGCACCTTGCCGGGCTCAATCGGTACAAATTCCTCTTTTTGGCGTGTGAGGCTGTTGAACAGTTTCAGCATGTGCTCGGCTCCAACCGGAAAGGCGCGCATGTTATCAAAAAATGGCCCCCGGCGCGGAAATCGCCACGCCCGGCAGAAGCGTATTCCCCCTACAGATGGAAAAACGCCCCGTGTCGGGTATATCATACGGCGCTGGCAACCAGGACCCCGACTAAATTATGAAAACCCTGAACCGATTCATTCTTGCAATGTTGTTCTGTGTCTTACCTTTTACTGCCGGAGCAACCAAACCCACCACAAAAGGAGATTCAACTGTGACCGTGCGAATGCAGACCAACAAAGGCACCATCGTTCTGCAACTGGATGCCGAAAAAGCCCCTGAAACCGTAGCCAATTTTGTGGAATACGCCAAGTCGGGCTTCTATGACGGCACCATCTTTCACCGCGTCATTCCGGCTTTCATGATCCAGGGTGGCGGCTTTGAGCCTGGCATGACACAAAAGACTACTCGCGCACCGATCAAGAACGAAGCCGATAACGGCCTGAAAAATGACCTCGGCACTGTCGCCATGGCCCGCACATCGGATCCGAACTCTGCCACGGCGCAGTTCTTCATCAATACCAAAGACAACGGTTTTCTCAACCACACGGCACCCACTGCCCAGGGCTGGGGTTATTGTGTCTTCGGCAAGGTTGTCGAAGGCCTCGACATGATCCAGGATCTCGAAAAAGTCGCGACCGGCGCCCGCGGTGGTCACCAGGACGTGCCCAAGGAAGACGTCATTATCGAAAAAGTCACTATTGAAGAAACTGTCGAAGAATAAGAGAAGTCATCCCCGCGCAAGCGGGGACCTTTTCCATTCATGTCGACCCTTTTCATATCGGACCTCCACCTCCACCCTTCCCGCCCGGCGATTATCGAGTGTTTCCTCATTTTTTTAAAACAGCAGCAAGGCCAGGCAGAAGCCCTGTACATTCTAGGTGATTTATTTGAAACCTGGGTCGGCGATGATCACCCCGAACCAGTCTATCAACCGGTCAAGTCAGCGCTAAAAGCATTCAGCAATGCTGGAACACCGGCCTATCTCATGCACGGCAACCGCGACTTTCTGCTCAGCGGACAGTTTGCCGCAGAGACCGGCTGCAGCCTGTTGCCGGATCCCACCCGGATTGATTTATACGGAAAGGCAACTCTGCTGATGCACGGCGATTCACTGTGCAGCGACGACAAAGACTACCAGCGTCTGCGGAGCAGGGTTCGTGACCCGGCCTGGCAACAGGATATCCTCGGCCTTCCGCTGGAACAGCGCCTGCAAATGGCCCGGCAAGCCCGCCAACTCAGCGCACAGTCCAAACAGGGCAAGGACGAAACCATCATGGATGCAAACCAGGATGCGATTCGCCGCAGCGTCGAGAAAAACCGGGCTGACTTGCTGATCCACGGACATACACACCGTCCCGGCATTCATACCTTCAGACACAATGGCAGAGAGATAACGAGGATTGTTCTGGGTGACTGGTATGAAACAGGCAGTGTGCTTGCCATTGACCATCAAGGCTGGCAGCTGAACACACT
>JAUXDG010000233.1 GCA_030618475.1 Gammaproteobacteria bacterium
CCAATATGGGACTGGCGCAATATATTATTTTCATTGCTCAGCATGATACGGGAGTATTGGTCTATCAGACTGACTTATGCTCTCGGCTCAGCTGATGGTGTGTCGCGGTCTATCATGACAAATTCAACAGGCATTGGGCGTTCCACTGTCCGGGTTCTTGCGGTACGCTTATTCTAATTGGTATTGGGCTCGGTAAATCCGACAGACTCCTAGAGGAGAGGCTATGTCCGACAGAGAAGATCAATCCCTCGGATTCGAGACACTCGCAGTTCGTGCCGGGCAGCATCGAACGGCGGAATCCGAACACAGCGAACCTATTTTCCCGACTTCCAGCTATGTTTTTGAAAGTGCCGCAGCCGCAGCCGCACGGTTTTCCGGTGAGCAGCCGGGAAATATCTACTCCCGCTTTACTAATCCGACGGTGCGTTGCTTCGAAGAACGTCTTGCAGCACTGGAAGGCGGAGAGCGTTGTGTGGCAACAGCGTCCGGGATGTCGGCAATTTACGCGACCTGTGCCGGCCTGTTACAGGCGGGTGATCACATTGTTTCTTCACGCAGTATCTTCGGCAGTACAACGCTGTTGTTCACCAACTATCTTCACAAGTTCGGCGTCGAAACCCGTTTTGTTGCACAGCATGATCTCGACGCCTGGGCTCAGGCAATACGGCCGGAAACCCGTCTGCTGTTTCTGGAGACACCGTCAAACCCGTTAACCGAGGTTGCCGATATCTCTGCGCTTGCGGATCTGGCGCACGCCAACAATTGCCTGCTGGTAGTCGATAACTGTTTCTGTACGCCGGCCTTACAACAGCCCCTGGCGCTGGGTGCCGATATTGTGATCCACTCGGCGACCAAGTACCTCGATGGGCAGGGCCGTTGTGTGGGGGGCGCTGTGGTGGGCAGTGAAGCTGTTGTGGGTGAGAGCGTGTACGGTTTTTTGCGGACCTGTGGACCGACCATGAGCGCATTCAATGCCTGGGTCTTTCTGAAAGGTCTGGAAACCCTGTCGATCCGCATGCAGGCGCACTGTGCTTCAGCACAAGTCCTGGCGGAGTGGCTTCAGCAACAGTCGGCAGTCAGCCGCGTCTACTATCCCGGCCTGGCATCCCATCCGCAGCACCAGCTGGCTGCCAGCCAGCAGTCCGGTTTCGGTGGTATCGTCTCGTTTGAGGTGAAGGGCGGTAAGCAAGCGGCGTGGAGGGTGATTGACGCTACCCGTATCTGTTCCATTACCGCCAACCTGGGCGACACCAAGACCACCATCACGCATCCGGCGACGACAACACATGGTCGCCTGACAGCGGGCCAGCGTGCCGAGGCGGGACTAACCGATGGTCTGATTCGGGTGGCGGTGGGGCTGGAAAATATTGATGATTTGTGTGCGGATCTGGCCGGTGGGCTGGCAAACTAACACCCGGCGATGGTCGGATTCAGAGGTAATGGTGATGCGAAAATTATGGGTGGTGGGATTACTGTTTTGTACAGCAGCATTTGTTATACCGGCGGTATCCCTTGCGGATAGCGAACAGGCCGAAGACCAAGTCAGTTTTCAGGTCGAGGTCGGGCGCGATGTCGAGAACGACCTCGTGACCGCAATCCTGAATGTCACCGCCGAGGCGCTGAAACCGGCAAAACTTGCCGACACCATAAACAGCACCATGACCTGGGCGCTGGAACAGACGCGTGCGAATCAAAAGGTGAAATCGCGCAGTGGCGCGTATCAGACCTACCCGGTCTACGAGGACAAAAAAATTGTGCGTTGGCGGGGGCGTCAGGAACTTCAGCTCGAGTCGCAGGATGTTGACCAGCTGAGCGAGCTGGTCGGCACACTGCAAAGCCGATTACAGATGCAGTCTCTGCAGTTTTCGGTATCACCGGATAAGCGTCGCCAGGTCGAGGATACGCTGATCGAACAGGCGCTGGCGGCTTATCAGCAGCGAGCGGAAATCATTCGCAAGTCGCTGGGTGCGCAGGGCTATAAGCTGTTGGAGGTGAATATTCACACGGCTGGGAAGGATCGCCCCATCCCGATAGTACGTGCCGAAGCGGTGTCGATGATGAGTCGGTCGAACGTGAGTCAGCCTGCCATGGAGCAGGGCACCAGTCGTGTCAATGTTCAGGCCAGCGGAAAAATACGTTTATTGCGTGATTAGCAGTGGGGGCAGGGGCTGATTTTACCAACCCCCCAGCGATGGATGTCTTCGAAGTTGACGCTGCCTTTGTTTTGCAGGTCGGTGTCCGGTGGCACACGTGCAATATTCACGGTGCAGGCGCTGGAGACCGTCTGGTTGATTTTGTCGCCGTTGTAGCGGGGTGAAACCAGCAGCAGTTCCACCTTCTCCTGTTCATACATAAACGGCTTGTCCAGGCGGAGTAAATAGTAGTCATGGCGCGTGGGTCCGGGTAGTACCGCGACGCCTGTAAGGATCAGGGGATTTGGCCCCTCGTATTCATAGGGTTCGTAGACTTCGAGGATGTGCTGCTGATCGGTCATGCTTGCGGCCTCCGAGGGCAGTGTTCCGAGCATGCCTAAACTAGACCCGGGTGTCAAAAATTGAGCCGCCGATTAATTATAATTAACATTAGATAAATTACGCAACTATATGATATATGAATAATATATCAAAATCTCTCGTGCTCGAGCTGGCACAGCACGCCATAGACGCTGTGGGTGGTGAACGTTTAACAGCGCAGGCGGCAGGCGATGGTCATTTCGAGCCACCGCTGCATGTGGTGGCTATTGGCAAAGCGGCGGCGGCCATGGCGGCTGGTGTGCAGCGGGTATTGAACAAGCAGATCAAGCGCACGCTGGTTATTACAAAAAGGGGGCATGTCGCCCCCTGGTCAAGGGATCTGCAGCGGGCTGAAGTCATACAGGCAGGACACCCCATACCGACGCGGGAGAGCCTGGCGGCCGGCGTGCGTCTGCTGGAATGGATGAATGAAGCGGGGACGGATGCCCGCTTTCTGTTTCTGATTTCCGGTGGTGCATCCAGTCTTGTCGAAGCGCCTGTGCAAGGTATTGATCTTGCTACACTGCAGCGTATCAATCAGTGGCTGCTGGCCAGCGGCTTGAGTATTGGACAGATCAACCGGGTGCGACGGAAAATATCGCGCATCAAGGGTGGTAATCTGTTGCACTTTTTACACGGACGGCAGGCAAAGGTCTGGTTGTTATCTGACGTCGCGGCTGATAATCCCGAGGTCATTGGATCAGGTCTGCTCTATCCCGGAGATGACAAGCCCAGGCAGGATGTTACGTTCCCGGACTGGTTGGACGATGTCCTGAAGACGGTTCCTGCGCCGGCGCGTGTGGAGGAGACAATCCCCGAGCATCGGGTACTGGCTAACCTGGCTGTGGCGTGTGAAGCAGCCGCCGGGCAAGCCACTGCGCAAGGTCTGCAGGCGACGCTGCATGATAGCGGGCTCGATGGTGATGCCGAAGCGACAGGCCGGGCATTGGCGGCTAAACTCAGGAGCCTGCCGGCGGGTATCCATATCTGGGGTGGGGAAACTACCGTACAGCTACCCGATGAGCCCGGGCGCGGCGGGCGCAATCAACATCTGGCATTGGCCGCGGCGCTGGTGCTGGAGGGAGAGGAGGATGTCTGTTTTCTTGCCCTCGGGACCGACGGCAGCGATGGACCCACCGAGGATGCCGGAGCCCTGGTGGACGGCGGTACAATCCGCCGCGGCGAACTGGCAGGGCTCGATGCAGTCGACCGGTTGCGGCATGCGGATTCAGGAAGCTTCCTGGAGGCCAGTGGCGATTTGATATCAACCGGGCCCACCGGCACCAATGTGCGCGACCTGGTGATTGCCTGGAAAGGTGGCTGATGTGGAGACAGAATAGGTGACTGGCCTTTTCGGGACACGCTGTGAATACATCCTTGTACGCTCGACGGCAGCATCCCTGCTGCCGACGGTCCCGAAAAGGCCAGTCGTCTATTCTGTCTCCGAGCTGGTACGTATTTTGTGAATAAACTTGCCGGTAATAATCTGTTTGTCTGTGCCAGACAATGTCTCGATTGTGCAGACCCGTCAGTCAAATGTGAATTGACGGATCTCGCTGTTGCGGCGCTGAGGTCCGGGCAGCTGAGTTTTGCGTCAACGGCTGAACCCAAATCGATAGGGGCTCCGGGGCGGCCGCAGAGACCCAGGCTGGTGCCACCGCGTGATCTGCCACGTCGACGCCTGGGCAGCACGCTCGGTCGGGCGACCTTGCTGCATGCACTCGCGCATATTGAATTCAATGCCATCAATCT
>JAUXDG010000073.1 GCA_030618475.1 Gammaproteobacteria bacterium
GCCGGTGTAGGGGCGGCCAGTGCTGGGGCGGTGAATAGCAGTATTGTGATGAATATTAGAACTAGACGTCTAATCATGATGATCTCCTCGACTTTACGTGGTTGTCTTTCCGTGAATGCAAATGGCAGAACATAACCCAACCGCGCGCATTTTAAAGATCGCGTCATAGAAAGTAATTGACTGAGATCAGATAAAGAGGACAAAGGGATTATTCTTCACAGACCTTGCCCGGCAGCATTGACGGTCATTCAATTACAGCTATTAATCCATAGCAACATTGCGTTGTTATGCTGACAAAGAGTCAGTGACAACTGCATGTCAGCACTGCTGTCAATCACCTGTGTGACGGCCTGGGTGTATTCGCTGACCCTGCTGCCGGCACTGTTGTTGATGCTGCCGCTCAGGGTGCGTCGTAAAAAAACGCTGGCGGTGGACAGACAAGCCGACGGTCACTATTACCCCGTATAAATACCAATTGAATAAACTGGACTGGCGTCTACACTTGCGATACCTGACCAATTAGCTCAGGTTTATAATGCCGATAAGTGAGCACGACCTGACCACATGCGGCAGTGGACGTCGTGATAAATAAATGCCGCGAATGGAGAAATACTGTATGCCACCTCTGCCAAGGACGCTGGATAGAACTGCCAAACAGACCACCCGGCCCTCAGATCTCAAATGGATTCTGGCGGCCGTTTCCGTTGTATTTACCACAACGCTGGTGATCATGCTGAATGATCACTTGTAAGAGAACAGACCTCACCCGGAAAACAGACCTCACCAGTGGACAATGCGGGCGGCGGCACGGCGCGGA
The DNA here is from genome assembly GCA_030618475.1 of Gammaproteobacteria bacterium. Lineage (GTDB taxonomy): Bacteria > Pseudomonadota > Gammaproteobacteria > DSM-19610 > DSM-19610 > Thiogranum. The sequence continues at coordinate 818 of JAUXDG010000073.1, forward strand.
ATGCCTGTGCCGGCGGCGTGTGCGTGATGCGTAACCGCTGATCACATGATGTTGAGACCATCAGCGTCTTAATCTACAATATCTAGTGTCCGTTTGTACCATACCCGTTTCAGGGTATACCGCTTGGCGGCGCTTTGCAGATATTGCGTCGAGGCGAAAGCGGACCCTGGCTGATCGCGTCAACGGAGGGAAACCGCTGGATGAAAACTGTGCTCATTACACTGGCCTTTATCGCCGCTTCACTGTCTCTGATTTCCGCCGCCACCCCGGATCTGACCGGCAGCGGGCAAACCGCAACAGAAGCAGATCGACAGGCTGATCATCGGACGGCCTACCCGCAACCCGCACAACCACCACCCCACGCCAGAGTTTTTTCCAGTCCCGCAACACCCTTACCCTCTGAACTGGAGCGGCTGCGTGCCGCACTGGGCAGTAACCGGGAGGAACTGCAGTGGGTGCAGGAACTGCTCCAGCAGGCTGGTGAAACCCTTTACTGGGCGCAGACGCGGCACCGACAGAGCGCGATCATGCAACGAACGCTCGAGGATCAACTGGCCGCCGTCGCGGTGGCCTATGAGGCGAGGCAGACCCAGGTGACACAGCTGGCCGATGAACTGAAAGCGGTTAAAGCCTCCCTGTCCGCAAACAACTGGCAGGACAGCGACACCCAGGCACACATCCAGGCAGTGGAAAACGAACGCGAGCAGCTGCGCCACGCTCTCGCCAACCGCGATCAGCAGCTGGCCCTGATGGAAAAACAACTGCAGACTGCCCGGGCCGACCTCCAGCAGGCGCAAGCGGAGACAGTGGCAGCCAGGCAGCAAGTGTCCTCCAGTAGCCACGATCAGGATCAAACCTGCCGCACGCAACACGCGGCGCTGAACGATCAACTGACAGACCTGCGCCTGTCTGAAACCGATGCCCGGGAATCCCTGCTCAAAGCCAACGCCGCGCGCTACCAGCTGCAGACGGAACTGGCTGGCTGCAGTGAAAACCTGATCCAGGCCAAAGCCAGTTTCGCCAGCATGGAAGTGGCAGCCGGGCAGCCTCCATCGCCACCGGCCAGGTCCAATGCTGTGCCGGAACCGGCAGCAGCCGGTAGCGTGGATAGCCCGCGCAAAGACAGTGATGCGGACAGCCTGAGCCACAGTCCGCTATCGCTGCAGGGCGTGAAGTTTCGTTATGACTCATCCGAACTCACCGATGAGTCACGCGCTATCCTCGACCAGGTCGCCGCAGTGTTGAGAAAACAAGCGCATGCCCGACATGAAGTCGCGGGCCACACAGACTCCCAGGGAAAGCCGGCCTATAACCTGTGGCTGTCCCAGCGACGTGCCGACACCGTGAGGAAATATCTGATCTCACACGGCGTCGATGCCGGTAATCTGAAAGCACGCGGTTATGGTGGTGTACAACCGATCGCGGATAACAGCACCTGGGCGGGCCTGGTCAGCAACCGCCGCGTCGAGTTGCGCGGGATACACTGATGCCATCATCAGGGTGACGTTTGAAGGGTGAGTCAGCGGGAAAAAACGGGTAGGAAGTTCAAAAAATATGTACCTTCAGGGTATTGACTTTTCTGTGTAGCCTGGAATTAACTGGTGTTTGTTATACACAGGTGTCATGCGCGCATAGGAAAATCCCTGAACAAAGCGTTAATTACCTGACACCCAGTCTATAAATGACTTGCAACATATTGTATTTATTATATAAGATAGTTTTGGGGCAAAAACGTCCGATTTAACGTAAACGCTGTATTTCCAGCGGTTACAGTACCTTTCATCCACTTAATCCACAAAACCTGTGGATATCTTCTCAGACTGAATCAACAGTGTCTTATACCCCTTGAATTCTCTACCATGTCCCCAAACTCTGAAAAACCCGGAACAGACAAAAAACCAGCTATGGATATAGATCACCCGGAAGACTCCGCCTCGGAAAACACCCCGCCCGCCAGTGAACTGGTTCGGGCCAAGGATATATTGCCCGGCGCCATACCGATTCTGCCAACTGCCGAGCGTCCGTTCTTCCCGGGCCAGGTAATCCCGCTGCTGATCAACCCCGAGGAATGGGGCGAGACGATTAAAGCGGCACAGGAAAGCGCCAACAGCGTCATCGGGCTGATACTGGTGAAGACCAGGCGCGCTGAACACGCCGGCCTGGATGATTTTTATCGCATGGGGACCGCCTGCCGCATCCACCGCGTCAGCCGGATAGACGGCCGCATGCAGGTATTACTGGAAGGTCTGCAACGCTTCCGTATTGCGGAGTGGTTGAACACCAGTCCTCCCTTTACCGCGCGGGCCGAGTATTTCCCGGAGGAACGTCACGAAGAAATTCCGGAAATCAAAGCGTATGCCATTGCCATCATCAACACCATAAAGACACTGGTACCGCTGAATCCCTTGTACGGTGAAGAATTCAAGCTGTTCCTGGATAATTTCCATCCCAACGATCCGTCACACCTCGCGGACTTTGCCGCCAGCCTGACAACTTCCGCCAGGGAGGAACAGCAGGAGGTCCTGGAAGCGATTGACATGCTGACCCGACTGGAACGCGTGCACGTGCTGATCAACAAGGAACTTGAGGTCGCCAAGACTCAGGCGGATATCCGTAAACAGGTCGAAGAAGAAATGCAGGACTATCAGCGTGAACACATCCTGCGCGAACAGATGAAGGTCATTCAGAAAGAGCTGGGTATATCCAAGGACGACCGCACGGCAGAAGGCGACAAGTTCAAAGAACGCATTGAAGCCCTGACCCTCCCCGCAGCCGCACAGAAGCGCATCGATGAAGAGATGCAGAAGTTCTCGGTGCTGGAAACCGGTTCACCGGAATACGCCACCACACGAAACTATCTGGACTGGCTGACACAGCTGCCGTGGGGCCGTTACAGCGAGGATCAACTGGATCTCGACGAGGCCAGGAAGATTCTTGACGAAGATCACGACGGGCTGGCAGACGTCAAACAGCGCATCCTCGAGTTCATCGCTGTTGGCATCATGAAAGGCGAGGTGTCAGGCTCCATCATTCTGTTTGTCGGCCCTCCCGGTGTCGGCAAGACGTCACTGGGTCGCTCGATCGCCCGCTCGCTGGGACGCAGGTTTTTCCGCTTTTCACTCGGTGGTATGCGCGATGAGGCGGAAATCAAAGGACATCGGCGTACCTATATCGGTGCCATGCCGGGCAAGTTTATCCAGGCCTTCAAGGATACCCAGTCGGCCAACCCGGTCATTATGCTGGACGAAATCGACAAGGTGGGTGCCTCTTATCAGGGTGACCCGGCATCGGCGCTGCTGGAAGTCCTGGACCCGGAACAGAACAGCGATTTCCTGGATCACTACCTGGACGTACCGTTTGATTTGTCCAGGGCATTGTTCATCTGCACCGCCAACCAGCTCGATACCATCCCCGCTCCGTTACTCGACCGCATGGAAGTCATTCAGCTTTCGGGCTATCTGGCCAGTGAGAAAATGGAAATTGCCAGGCACCATTTGCTGCCCAGACAACTCGAACGCAACGGCCTGAAAAAACGCGGGCAGTTGCGTATTGACAAGGCTGCACTGCGCAAGATCATCGAGGATTATGCGCGCGAGGCCGGTGTACGCCGGCTGGAAAAATACCTGGGTGCGATTGCGCGCAAGTCGGTGGTAAAAATCCTCGAGGGTGAGAAAACCCCTATCCATGTGCGTGCCGGAGATATCGAGGATTATCTGGGCAAGCCGGTCTTTGCCAGGGAAAAACAGCTTTCCGGTGTAGGCGTGATAACCGGGCTGGCGTGGACGGCAATGGGCGGCGCCACTCTGAGTATCGAGGCGACACGTATTCACAGCTTCAGTCGGGGCTTCAAACTCACCGGGCAACTGGGCGATGTGATGCGTGAGTCCGCAGAAATCGCCTACAGCTATATCCTCTCGACCGCAGAACGCTGGGGGGCATCAGCCGGTTTCTTCGAGGAATCCCTGATACACCTGCACGTACCTGCGGGCGCCACACCGAAAGACGGCCCCAGCGCCGGCATCACTATGGCCAGCGCCTTATTGTCCCTGGCCAGGAGACGCAAACCGCCACGCAAGCTGGCCATGACGGGCGAACTGACCCTTACCGGCCAGGTATTACCCGTGGGTGGCATCCGTGAAAAAGTTATCGCAGCCAGACGCGCCAACATCAAGCAGCTGATCCTGCCGGAAGCCAATAAAGGCGACTACGAGGAAATCCCGGAGTATATCCGTGAAGGTATCAGCGTACACTTTGCCGAACAGTTCTCGGATGTGGTGCCCCTGTTGTTCGAGAAGTGATCGTTCTTTTCAACAAGCCCTTCCATGTGCTGTCACAGTTCACCGGCGAGGCCGACAAAAAGACCCTGGCGGATTATATCGATATCGACAATGTCTACGCCGCCGGCAGACTGGACTACGACAGTGAAGGCCTGTTGATTCTTACCGACGACGGCAAAATGCAGCAACGTATTGCCAACCCGAAATACGGCAAGCAGAAGCAGTACTGGGTACAGGTCGAGGGAATACCCGCTGAAGAAGATCTTGATCGTTTACGTAACGGGATCGACTTGAAAGATGGCCCCAGCCGTCCTGCCGGGGTGCAACTGATCGGGCAACCCGATGTGTGGGATCGTGTTCCACCGATTCGGCAACGCAGACATATTCCGACCAGCTGGCTGAACCTCAGCATCAGCGAAGGCCGTAACCGACAGGTGCGGCGCATGACCGCGCATATCGGTTATCCGACTCTGCGACTTATTCGTCACCGCGTCGGTGACTGGCAGCTGGACGGTATTGAAGTGGGTGGATACGTTATAAAGAACTATCGGATTTAAGGTAGGTGTCGAGGAAACCGAGTATCGACCGGTAGGCGGCAAGCCTGTTTTCCTTCTTACGAAAGCTGTGACCCTCATTTTCGAACACCAGGTATTCGACGGGTGCCCCATTGGCCCTGGCAGCGGCGACAATGTCTTCCGATTCCGACTTGCCCACCCGGGGATCATTTGCCCCCTGCAGTACCATGAGCGGCCGAACAATACCCTTTGCGTGGAACAGCGGCGAGATACTTTCCAGATACTCGCGATCTTTCTGCGGATGACCAATTTCGGCATAGAGCGCTTCACGCTGTGACTCCCACCAGGGCGGCATATTCTCCAGAGTACGAATCCAGTTGGAAATTCCGAAAATATCGACGCCGACAGCGAACTCCTCAGGCCGAAAACTCATGGCTGCGAGTGTCAGATAGCCGCCGTAGCTGCCGCCTATGATGCCGATACGCTCCGGGTCTATGTAACCGGTATTGATCAGCATCGATTTGCCGGCCACACAATCGTCGAGATCGGCCTGACCATGTTTGCGGTCATCGGCCGTAAAGAAGCGCCTGCCGTAGCCGGAACTGCCACGATTGTTGATGGCGTAGACGGCATAACCATGATTAACGAGAGTTTGAAGCAAGGCGTTATATTTAATGCGGGACTGACCACCCGGACCACCGTGAACCCAGACCAGCGCAGGCACCTTGTTATCCGCTGAAGCAGCATGCGGTTTGTAGAGCAACCCCGGGATCTCCAGACCGTCATGAGAGGCAAAACGAACGACTTCTGCGTCCACCAGATCGAGGACACCGATCTCAGAGCTGAGGGATTGGGTCAGACGCCTCGGCGTCTCAGTGGAGAAGTCGTAAATATAGAGGTCGGGCGGCATACGACTGGTGCTGGCGTTGAACGCTATCATGGATTCATCCCGCGAGAAACTGACCGAGGTGATATCCCCTTTGGGCAGAGGTGGAAGTTCCAGCCGCCCCATCGTCTTGCCATCGAGAAGTTCAAGCACCGTCAGGCCGTCTCTATTGACACCGGCAATGAGAAACTTGCCCCGGTGTGACAGTTTGGCGAATGTCACATCCCAATCCGGCTGCAGGATGACCTCCCGCTGACCGGTGTGCAGATGCTCCCGGACAAGATAGGCAAACTCACTGCCCTGATTGCTGGTGTAAAAAATACTCGCACTGTCCCGGCTGAACGCCTGGTGAGTGTATTCAACATCCCCGTCATGGGGTGTGAGATGACGCATCGTTGCAGAATGCCGATCAAACAGCAGGATATCGGTATCTTGCCGTGTATTTGTTCTTACAAAGGCGATGGTGCGTTTATCCGCTGACAGCTCATGGAACTCATAGCCTTTCTCGTCTTTGTAGATCAACTTTCTATTATAGCCTTTGGTATCGATTTCATAGATATCAAAGTAGCGGCTGTCACGCTCATTGGTACCCACGAACAGACTCCTGCCATCATGGGCCCATCCGAGAAACCTTGCCTGATGAGCTGTGCCAGGCGTCAGATCGATGTGGGAACCATCCAACTCACGAACATAGAGATGGTCCAGCTCATTACCACCCTGGTCTGCCAGGTAGAGAAAGCGCTCGTCGTGCGGAAAGTATTCTTGTACCTGAACAGAGTCGGCTTTCGATTCTGTGAGTTGCACAGACCCACTGCCGTCCGCAAAGATGGCATAAGCGTTATCGACCTCTGCTTTGTCACTGCTCAGCAGAATTTTTGACTTGTCCGGTGAAAACGAGCTGCCCTCAATCTGGGTGGTAGCGAGAAACTGCTCAATCGTGTATTGCCTGGTCGCAGCTGAAGGATTTGCCGCGGATGCGGGTCTGTCGACCCAGTGACACCCGGCCAGAACGAGAAGGCAGGCATGAAATACAAACCGATAGTAAATCTTATTGAATGCAAGTGTAGGCGGACACAACATCTAGGCATTCTTCTGCTGTGTACGATTCGAGATTACAATCGGGTTCTCAGACGATGTGGTGAGCTCCACCATCCCCTGTTTTACCAGCCCCTCCATATCGGTGTTGAGTCGCTCATAGAGATCATCAGATGAAATCCTGCGGGTGCCATACAGGCCAACCCAGGCATTACGTCCGTTGTTTTTAGCCAGATAGGCGGCCTGGTCAGCGATGGTGGCAACCTGCTCCCAGGAAAGCAGCCGGGGCTTCTTTGGCGCGAATGGAAACATGGTCACGCCGATGGAAGCCGAGAGCCGTGTAACATGCCCACCGCCCACCTGGTACTTGTGAGCCGCCAGTTCGATTCGTATGCGTTCAGCGGATTTTTCCGCACCCAGGCGACTCGCATGACGTCCTACGATAACAAATTCATCCCCGCCCCAGCGAACGATGGTGTCTGACTTGCGGCAGCAGCTCTGGAGGATATCCCGAACCTGTTTTAGCGCCAGATCCCCGGCATGATGCCCATAGGTGTCATTGATGGGTTTAAAACCATCGAGATCGATCATCATAAAGGACAGACCCGGGGCAATATCCACCACAGGCATGGATTCGTCTTCATTCTGCCCTGCTGCATACCTGTCCAGGGCAGCGATCTCAGACTCGATATACTGGTGCAGATAACGACGGTTATTCAAACCGGTGAGCGGGTCGGTGACACTCGCCTTCTCAAGCTGGGCGGTAAGATGCTCGAGGTCCTGATTCCGCTCTGCAAGCTCCTGCGTCCGCAGTTGAACCTGTTGCTCCAACTCCTCGCGTTGCTGTGTCGCCTGTCTGAGTTTATTGGCCTGAGAACGCACCACGGCCGCCACCAGACCCAGCGCCAGTAAAAGGTAAGCGGCATAGGCCCAGCCGGATTTCCACGGCGGAGGCGTCACACGCAGATTGATAGCGGCGGTGTGCTGGCCCCAAACACCCTCGTTGTTGGATCCTTTGACTTTGAAGGTGTAGTTACCGGCGGGAAGATTGGTGTAGGTCGCGCGTCTGAAACGGCCCGGGTCGTTCCACTCGGTCTCGAAACCCTCCAGCTTGTAGCGATACTGGTTTTTATCCGAAGACGCAAAGTCCAACGCCGTGAATTCGAAGTTGATCGAATAATCCCGGAATCCGAGTGTGATAGCCGCGGGCAGCAGGTCCGTGCTATGGCTGGTCGCCACTGGCTCCAAATGTAAAAAAGCGGTTACGGCAACCGGCGGAGGGTGCGGATTCGAACGTACCCGGCTGGGGTGGAGTTTGACAAGTCCATCCGTACCGCCAAAAAACAGGGTCCCGTCTGTGCTGCGGAAACGGGCGCCGAAGTTGAATTCATTACCCTGTAAACCGTTCATTTTGTCGAAATGACGCACGTTGCCATCACTGGGATCGAATCTCGACAGACCACGATTGCTGCTTAACCAGAGAACACCATCCTCGGCTTCGAGAATACCGTGCAGAGTATTGCTGGCCAGCCCCTGCCGTTTGCCGTATCGCTTGAATACAGACCGCCCGGCTTTACGATCGTCAGGCAGCCAACGGTTCAGACCGCCATCGCGGGTTGCGACCCAAAGCGATCCATCCCGGCCTTCCATGATCTCCCAGGCCGTGTCGCTGCCAAGACTGGAGTCATTGGCGGGATCATGCCGATAATGGGTAAACGACTGGGTCTTTTCGTTAAACCCGTTCAGCCCTCCATCCTCTGTGCCGATCCACAAAATCCCCGAACGACCCCGGACAATGGACAACACCCGATCACTGCTGAGGCTTGAACTGTCATTCGGGTCATGACGAAAAACCCTGAAATTCCCACTTTGCGGATCATATCTGTTGAGCCCACCGCCGTAGGTACCCACCCATAGCGGCCCATCTTCATCTCCGTAGATAGATGTCACGCCGTCCGCACTCAGGGAGTGTTTGTCTTCGGGATCATGCAGGAAGTGCGTGACCCGACCCGTTGCCGTGTCCAGGCGATTCAATCCCGCGTTACGCGTTCCGGCCCAAACGTTACCGGCTTTGTCGGCAAAGACCGTCATCACCCGGTTATCGCTCAGTGTGTTTTGATCAGTCGGATCATGTTGGAAACTGACCACCTGGCCGGAGACAGGGTCCAGCCGATTGAGCCCACCCCCATAGGTACTGACCCAGACCAGGCCATCCGGCGACCCGCTGATCCCGGTGATCAGATTATTGCTCAGCCCTGGTTTGCCGCCTGGTTGATTTTGATAGTAGATGAACGCATCACTGATATAGTTCCAGCGGCTAAGGCCCTCGTATGTCCCGACCCAGAGCAAGCTTCCCCGGTCCTGAAAAACACTGATGACACGATCACTGGCGATGCTGGAGGGGTTCGCCGGATCATGGGAATGCGATACAAAACCCTGTCTATCGGGACGCCACTCGTCGAGCCCGCCATCGGTAGCGACCCAGACTGTGCCATCGAGATCCTGGTAAATACTATGCACCTCATTGTGACTCAGACTATAGGGATCCGTCGGGTCGTGTTGAAAATGCTTGAAGCTACCATCAAGCGAATTAAGCAGATCAACCCCACTGGAGTAAGTGCCAACCCAGAGCTGGCCTTGCCGATCCTCATAAAGTGCGCGTACCCGGTCATCGCTGAGGCTCTCTGGCCGGGATGCGTCATGACGGTAATGAAAAAACTTTTCGCTGCCGCGGTCAAACCGGGCCAGGCCGCCGCCATCGGTGCCGATCCACATCACCCCGGCACGGTCTTCGAGAATCACCAACACCTTGTCGTTCGCCAGACTGCCAGACGACTTCGGATCATGACGATAGTGGACAAAGCTGCCGTCCTCAGGATTGAAGCGGTTCAGGCCGTTGCCGTCTGTGCCGATCCAGAAAACTCCCTGTCGGTCCTGATAGATGACGCGAACACGGTCGCCACTGAGGCTGGTGGGATCGTCCGGATTGTGTCGGAAATGGATGAAATTATTCGAATCAGGCTGGTAGCGGCTCAATCCGCCGCCATCCGTCCCGACCCACAAGCGACCGTAATTGTCCGCGTAGACCGTCCATACCCAGTCATGCGAGAGTGAATGAGGATCCTCTGGATCTTTCTGATAGACCGCGAACTCGTATCCGTCGTACCGATTCAAGCCCTCCTGAGTGCCGAACCAGATAAATCCCTGCTTATCCTGGGCGATCGCGTTGACAGTCGCCTGGGACAAGCCATCAGAGACCGACAAGGTCGAGAACTGGATGTTGCGCGCTGTAAACCCGGACTCGACATCAACACTCGTCAGGTTATCGTCAGCGACGACAATGCGTAACAGTGACAACAACACCAGCAGCAGCCCTGCCAGCAACATCGACCGGTAGCGCAAACCTGCTCGTGGTAATGACAGACAATGGATTTTTATGATTCTTTCCATATCTTCAGAGTCATCGGGGAATTGCGAGAACAACTCAACACTATGGCCTGTGTCGACCGGGGTCACAGATTCTTGATAACCATTCAAGCTATAGCGCTGCCTTTCCACACCGGCAGAAAGGCGGCTCTCGCCTTTTTGCACGGGGAAACCAGCCTCCTGGTGCGATGGGTGGGAAAACATTTTTCAATCCATGTCCGGTTTTCTTGCCCAACCGGGTGCTTCGGGCATCTGCAGCAGGCGAAGAAAATCCTTGGCAGGCTGGGGTCTTGCATAGCCAAAACCCTGGCCTAAGTGACAGCCGGCCTCAGAGAGAAAGCGGTACTGGGCCTCGGTCTCCACCCCTTCGGCGGTGACCTGCAGACCCAGCTCGCCGGCCATGGCGACAATCGCCGC
>JAUXDG010000153.1 GCA_030618475.1 Gammaproteobacteria bacterium
GCCAAACTGCTGGATTCGAAACTCTGATTTACTTAAAAACCAACGAATTAGCGCCTGTCGCAGCGGAGGCACCAGGAAAACAAAGCCGATGGCATCGGTGACGAATCCGGGCGTCAGCAACAGCGCCCCGGCAAATACCAGCAGCACACCCTCCAGCATTTCCAGCGCCGGCACCTGACCCTGCGCCAGCACCTGACGGCTTCGCGTTAATGTCACCAAGCCCTGGAAGCGCAACAGCATGGCTCCCAGAAGCGCGGTAAATACCACCAGGGCAATGGTCGGGACAGCACCGATGACGTTGCCCACCTTGATCAGAAAGTAGATCTCGACCAGGGGAACCAGCAGAAAAAGCAGGAATAAAATACCGACGGGACTCATGCTCGTGGACCTTGAAGGAGTACCAGTACTTTATTCGCTGGCCGGTTTGCGTACAAGCGGGAATCCGGTATGGTGCAGCGATAATGGGTACCGCCAATGAAATCCAGATCGTTTTCTGCACCGTTCCAGACAGCGACATCGGCCACCGTATCGCGGCTCAGCTGGTGGAATACGGCCTCGCCGCCTGCGTCAACCTGATACCAGGCATCGAATCCGTCTACCGCTGGAAAGGCAAGCTCGAAAAGGAGTCCGAAGTCCTTCTTATGATTAAGTCCCGATCAGCCGATTATACGGATGTAGAGGCGACGATCAGCGCATTGCACCCCTACGAACTTCCCGAAATCATCGCAGTCCCACTGAGTAACGGTTTACCCGGCTACCTGGATTGGGTACGCACTGTTCACAACGAGGCAAAATGAAACACTGGCTGCTTTTATTTCTTGCCGGCTGGCTCCCCTTCGCCGACGCCGGACTGCCCGGTGACGACGAACTCCTGCCAGCCGAGCAGGCATTCTCTTTTCAAGCCACCATGGCGTCAAACGATCGTATCCGTGCAGTATGGGATATTGCCGACGGTTACTATCTTTATAAATCCAAATTCCGCTTTGCCACGGATGCGGAGGGTATTCGACTGGGTGACGCGGTATTGCCGGCCGGTAAAATCAAGCAGGATGAGTTCTTTGGCGACATCGAAACCTACCGGCAGCAGCTTGTCGTGGAAATCCCGTTTAGCCGCGAAGCTGGTGCAGCGAACAGCTTTGAGCTGAAGGCCAGCTCCCAGGGCTGCGCCGACATCGGGGTCTGCTACCCGCCGCAGACACAGCTTGCGGCACTCACCATCGCCGATAACGACACACCAACCCCGGGCGGCGGTGCGCTGCAGGCTTTGAACGATCTGGGCGCCGTCCTCGGTTTCGGTAACGACGATGAGCTGCTACCGGCAGACCAGGCATTTCAGCTTGATGTACAGGTCAGCGACGCCGATACCCTGACCGCCAACTGGCTCATCGCGGAAGGCTATTACCTGTACCGCCACACGTTCGAGTTCGCCATTGACTCAGCCGACGGGACCACACTGCTGCCCGCCCGGATGCCGGATGGCGAACACAAAACCGACGAGTTTTTCGGTGAGATTCAGGTCTACCATCAGCTGGCGCAGGCAGAAATCCCTGTTCAGCGTGCCAGCCCGGCGGCAACCCCTGTCGCCTTAACGGTCAAATACCAGGGTTGCGCCGAACGCGGCGTGTGCTATCCCCCCATCGTCAAGACGCTGGATTTACTGTTACCGGCCGCGGCTGCCGCCACAACAACGGGCACCCCTCCGGAAAGCGACAGACCCGCCCCCGGACTCAGCGAACAGGACGCCATTGCCAAACGCCTGACCGAAGGTAACCTGCTGGCCACGCTGGCCGCTTTTTTCGGCTTCGGCTTACTGCTGGCCTTTACGCCCTGCGTCTTCCCGATGATCCCTATTCTGTCGTCCATTATTGTCGGTCAGGGTGAGAAAATCACCGCACACCGGGGCTTCGTGCTGTCGCTGGTTTATGTGCTGGCGATGGCGGTAACCTACACGGTCGCCGGCGTATTCGCCGGCCTGTTCGGTGAGAACCTGCAGGCGGCATTCCAGAACCCCTGGATGCTATCCGGCTTCGCTGCAGTCTTCGTTCTGCTGTCGCTGTCCATGTTCGGTTTCTACGATCTGCAGATGCCTGCCTTCCTGCAGAGCCGGCTCACCGAGGTCAGCAACCGGCAGAAAAGCGGCAGCCTGACCGGGGTGGCGATCATGGGTTTCCTGTCGGCACTGATTGTCGGCCCCTGCGTGGCAGCACCGCTGGCCGGCGCGTTGATCTATATCGGCCAAAGCGGGGATGCGGTGCTGGGTGGACTGGCACTGTTTGCCCTGAGTATGGGCATGGGAACACCGCTCATCGCCATCGGTACCGGTGCCGGCAAGCTGCTGCCCGGCGCCGGACCCTGGATGGACAGAATCAAGGCCGTGTTCGGTGTCATGCTGCTGGCCGTTGCCATCTGGATGCTGGAACGCATCCTGCCGGCATCGATCACCATGCTGCTGTGGGCTGCGCTGCTGATTCTCTGCTCCGTCTACCTGAGCGCGCTGGACGGTCTGCCGGTCGAAGCGTCAGGCTGGGCACGGCTCTGGAAAGGTATCGGCGTGGTATCGCTGGTGTACGGCATCCTGCTGTTGATCGGGGCCGCGAGCGGTGCCCATGACCCCTTGCAACCCCTGCAGAATGTCATGGCAAAGCAGGGCTCGGCACAAAGCAGCCAACAGGCCCACCTGCCTTTTGTCAAAATCAAAACTGTGACTGACCTGGAGCGCGAACTGGCTGACGCGGCCCGGCAAGGCAAAGCGGTGATGGTGGACTTTTACGCCGACTGGTGCGTGAGCTGCAAGGAAATGGAAAAATACACCTTCGCCAAAGCGGATGTGCAGCGCGCACTTTCCGGCATGGTGCTGTTACAGGCTGACGTCACCGCCAATGATGAGGCTGACAAGACACTGCTGAAACACTTGCAACTCATCGGACCACCGTCAATGCTGTTTTACGACAGCAGTGGCAACAAGCGGCCGGAATTAAGCCTGGTAGGCTATAAGCCAGCCGATGAGTTTGTGCAGCATGTGCAGGATTTGAAATAACACTCTATTTCAGATTATATTTCTTGATCAGATCGTACATGGTCGGCCGACTGACACCGAGCAGCTCGGAGGCCAGTGAAATCTTACCCCCGACATGCCCCATGGCACGAACAATAGCCTGGCGTTCTACCTGTTCGCGGATTTCCCGCAGGTTGAAGGTACGGGTATCGTTGGTGCCCGCCCCACCCAGCTCCAGATCAGACGTTGATATCTGCTTGTGCTCCGCCATGATCACCGAACGTTTCACCCGGTTCTGCAGCTCACGCACGTTGCCCGGCCAGGGGTAGGCCTCGATTGCCGCCAGCGCGTCCTTGCTGAAACGGTGCTGAAATTTACTCATCGATTTGCTGAATTTCTCCAGAAACACACGCGCCAGTAACAAAGCATCGCCTTCGCGTTCGCGTAACGGCGGAATACGGATACTGATTTCGCTGATGCGGTAGTAGAGGTCTTCGCGGAAACTGGCTTCACGCGCCAGCTGCACCAAGTCCTTGTGCGTGGCACAAATCACCCGCACATCGACGGGAATCTCCTTACGGCCGCCGACACGCTCGATGATACGCTCCTGCAGGAAACGCAGCAGCTTGGCCTGCAAGGCCATCGGCATATCCCCGACTTCATCGAGGAACAGGGTGCCACCGTTGGCCATTTCGATCTTGCCCGGTGTCTGTTTGACGGCGCCGGTAAACGCACCTTTCTCATGACCGAACAGCTCACTTTCCAGCAGGTTTTCGGGGATTGCCGCACAGTTGATGGCGACAAAGCGACCTGTCGATCGCCCACTCAGCGCATGCACCGCATGGGCGAGTAATTCCTTACCCGTTCCCGATTCACCGAGCACCAGAACGGTGGCATCGGCCGGTGCGACTTTCTCCACCGTCCGGCACACCGTCAGCATCTGCGGGCTGGCGGTAATCACACCCTCCAACGGAGATTCACCGCCCGAGAAATGCAGGCGCTGGTTTTCGTCTTCAATCTCGTGCAGCCGGTAAGCGCGGTTGACGATAAAGCCGAGCAGATCAGCATCGATGGGTTTGTAGAAAAAATCGTAAGCACCCATGCCGATCGCCTGCAGCGCGTGCTGGCGGTCGTTGTTGCCGGTGACCACAATCACCTTGGTGGCTGGCGATTTGGACAGAATTTCTTCAAGTGCCTGAAAACCTTCACTGGTTCCATCCGCGTCCGGCGGCAAACCCAGATCCAGGGTGACGACGGGTATACGGTATTTTTCAAGCTCGCTCAAGGCAGCTTCGCGGTCACTCGCAATAATGACGTCGTACCCTTCAAAACACCACTTGAGCTGTGTCTGGAGTCCGGGATCGTCCTCAACAACCAGCAGTTTCCTTGAGTCGGTGCTCATCAATCTTTCCATTCTTCGAATTGTCGGAGGACTTTACGCTACTTTTGGTTTCTTCGCTAATCGGAATTCGCATCCGAAAGGTCGTTCCTTCGTTAACGCGGCTGATGGCTTCCACCTCACCCCCCAGACCACGAATAAATTCCCGCATCTCATAAACACCTATCCCCATTCCTGATTTTCCCTTGGTGCTGACGAAAGGCTTGAACAGGCCATCACGTATAAAGGCCTCGTCCATACCCTCGCCATTGTCCTGAACCTCGATGACCGCCTGTTCATTCTGTTTGAATAATCGAATAATCACCATGCCCTGATCAGGGGTGGCATCCTGAGCATTGCGAACCACATGACCGATGACAGCAGCGAGCCGGTCACGGTCAGCCCGGGCGCAGAGTCCGGTTACCTGACAGTCGATTCGCGGCTGCGGGAAGCCGGCCGACATGGTCGTCGCCACATCGTCCAGAACCTCACAAATGTCCACTGACACACGCTGCTGCCCGGCATCAGGCCCGCTGCGCAGGTGCGCCAATAACCGGTTCATTTTATTGACCGAGTTCTCCACCGTCTGAATGGCGTCTTCCATAAACTGTGGATTGTTCCTGTGCCGGGCGGCATTCGATACCACCAACGATAACTGGGCAATCAGGTTCTTGAGGTCGTGCATGACGTAAGCAGACAGGCGGTTACACGCCTCGAACTGCTTGGCCTGGGACAGGGCCTGCGCCGCATCCAGCTGTGCGAGATGCGCCGCAGACTGGCGGCCGACGATGCGTAACAGATCGTAGTCTTCCCAGTTCATGGAATGCGTCACCGTCGGCCGCGCCAACACCACCATACCCAGCAGGCGATCGTGGAAGACCAGCGGCGCAATCAGCCAGGCATTGTCAATCCGGCTGAACCAGTCCGGAAACGCCAGATTTTTATAGACATGGGGCGCAAGATCGTACTCTTCACAGTTAATGATCCATTCTTCATCGCTAAGATACCGAACCAGTGAACTGTCCGCATGCAGACAACAGTCCAGCTCGGGCATCGGCATCTGCCAGTTGGCCACCAGCTCATAGCGGTGTCCTCCCCGATACAGCCACAACAGGCCGCCCGGACACTCAAGGATATTGGCAATGGCTTTGATGGTGCGTTCGCGCAACTGCTCGTTGGGCTCTTCCGTGGTGAGGGTGTGAATGAAGCGCAGCCACTCCTCGCGGTATTCAAACTTGTAGTGGAAAAAATGCTTGTTGATCAAGACCCGCAGGCTGGCGCGCAACTGGGCGGAAAACAGCAATATCGTCAGTACCAGCACGGCACCAAACAGGAAGATCACTTGCGCAATCGCGCCCCAGGTGCCGCCGTATTCACGGATCACATAGCCACCGGCGCCAATCGCCAGAAGATAGAGTCCCGCGCCTAACAAGGCCGTGGTATGGAACACCACGCGGCGGGAAACAAAAATATCCAGCGACCAGTGCGGATCGCGCACAGCGGCTATA
The DNA here is from genome assembly GCA_030618475.1 of Gammaproteobacteria bacterium. GTDB lineage: Bacteria > Pseudomonadota > Gammaproteobacteria > DSM-19610 > DSM-19610 > Thiogranum. The sequence continues at coordinate 5,882 of JAUXDG010000153.1, forward strand.
CCGATGACCGGCACCACCAGGGCATTGATAAAACCGCGCGCATTCCAGATCGCCTGACCAACCTCCTGGAATAACAGGGCGTGCGAATAGAGGTAAAAGTCATAGGCGAACAGGGCACCCAGGCCCATGCAAAGATACTTCACCGAACGCCTGGACTCGGCACGTGCATTGCGAAACACCTGCTCGACCAGCACCAGCCCCGTTATCGCCATCACCAGGAAACCGGCAAGGAGAAAATCCATGCCGCCAACCACGGCCACAGGATGACTGGCTGCAACCCGGTACAGCACCAGGGCCATCATGAGCAGTGAAAAACTGGCAAACACGCTTAGCGTGCGCCGGAAATAATGGCTGGCCTCGGCGGGCTGCCGGTAAGCCGCACTGAGCAGTCGAATCAAAAACGCACACAGGGCCAGATTACGCAGCGGTTCGAGCAGGTATGACGGGAATAAAGATAAATCGTGACTAATGCAATAGGCGGAAACACCCAACCATACCGCACTGATCAGTGACGCCAGCATCAGCGCCACTTTGTGTGGACGCCCGCGTTGCCCGGTCATCAGCACCAGTGCCAGGATCAGAAATACCCCGGCTCCGGTTGCATAGCTGATTGCACCGATATTATCCATCCAGATAATCCCCTGAGGTTGCCGTTAGAGCACCAGACAGGCATGCGGGGCATTGGCAATGCCTCCGAAACAGAACTCAGACTATAGCGCAGTGCGGGAATAAATCACTAGATAATTACACCGCAGATGCTCTGCCAGCAGAATGCGAAACCCGGTCTTTATTGCTTATCAGTTTGATTCTCGGCAGATTTCCCTGGTTCTTTAGATCAAGAGAAGAAGTCCGCGTCGTTGACCTTTACATATTCCCAATCACTACTGCCCCGCCAATCCCCTCACCCTCCGGAGGGTGTCGAAAAAGTCCCCTCTCCCCCCCGGGAGAGGGTTAGGGTGAGG
>JAUXDG010000069.1 GCA_030618475.1 Gammaproteobacteria bacterium
GAATCCCTGGATGGTTACTGGATGCCTGTTCTGGATACTTTCCTGCGCAGGTGGGATGGGATGTCGGAAGACGACAGCGTTAACACAGAAACGCATGATGTGATGGCGTTAGGGACACATGTATTTGCCCAGCAGGTGAGCAATACAGGTTCCGACCTGGCAGCTCCGCAGCGGATTGTTGAGGATAACGGGGGCATTATTGCCGCTGTACTCCCGGCGAGTCGCTCAGTAAATGTCGGTCGCACGGCGTCAGCCTTTGCTACTATCATCAATACGGGTAGCGACACTGCCACTGACTGCAGTATTGCTCCCAGTTCGAGTCTGCCGGCAAGCTTCTCTTATCAGACAACTGATTCCGCCACGAATGTGCTTGTTGGCACACCGAACACACCGGCTGATATTGTCGCGGACGGTCTACAGACGTACCTGATCATCTTTACGCCGACAACTGCATTCAATCCAACTGATGTGAAGTTGATCTTTGACTGCTCCAACACCAATCCTGCGCCCGTAACGACTGGCCTGAATACGCTGCTGCTGTCGGCATCGAACGTACCGGTGCCTGACATTGTGGCGCTGGCAGCCACGCCGACAGGAGACGGGATTGTCAAACTGCCAGGTCCCTTTGGCGCCAATGCCTTTGCCGTCGCGACCGTGAATGTGGGTGCCAGTGGAGATATTTCAGTGACCGCAGACACGGGTGATGCCACATTACCGGTAGCATTGTTTATCTGTGAGACAAATCCCGGCACCGGTGCTTGTTTGTCGCCACCGGCGAACAGTGTCACCTCCAGGGTAAGCGCAGGCACAACGCCAACGTTTTCCATCTTTGTAAACGGAAACGGTCTCGTGCCGCTCGACCCGGCGAATAATCGTGTCTTTGTACGTTTCAAGGATACCGGCGGTGTCACAAGGGGCTCTACAAGTGTGGCGGTACAAACCTTATAGCGATCAAGGCAGGGTCAGGATCCGGTCGGACGTGGATGAACAGTACGGTTTGACAGTTCTAAAGACAGACATCGCAAGGCCGGCGATATAATGAGGCGATCGGTTATGCCGCCGAAGTTCAGCTGCAGTGGGTTGCTGGTTGCATATCTGCATAAAAAAGCCAGCGCCTCAGAGAAGTAGATAAGGCGCTGGCTTGTCGCTGGTCGGAGGAGTTAAGTCCCCAGCAACACACAGCGAAATCCCCCACGCTGTGGTGCCTCTGTTATCGGTCAGTTCTCGTGATTTCTTAAGCCGGATTGCCTGAGGATGAAAACCCCGGGGAGTTTCGACCTTTTGCTGTCGTTCAGGTTGGCTTTGTCTTTCATGTAAGTAGATATACTCAGGTGGATACTCTTATAGCAATCGCTGGGAAATGCAGTAGAGTTTGTTTACTGATCCATCTGAATTCCTATGAGAGGAAATAGAGACGGGTGAGTAAACGAAATCAAGGGGTAGAAGAGTGGGCAAATTTGCGATGACACTGGCCGCCAAGCCATGGCTATCGTTCTAAACGTTTCGTGTTTTTCGCCAAATGCGTTGCCCCGGATAATAGGGTGGATGCCATGGTTACAATTAATTTAATGCTCCCTGATGCGTTGCATGAGCGAGTCCAGCAATTGGCGGGTAAAAATAAAGTTTCCATCAACTTATTGGTGGCTACCGCATTAGCAGAAAAGCTATTGATGCGCCGCACCGAGGAACATGTTGCCGAGCGAAGCCAAAACGGGAAAATCTGCTGATATTTATTTATCTATCTGGTGCATTAGCTTCGCAATACGTTTGAACTCCGCCATGGCCGAACGGTGCAGAGAGCGGAACGCATCATGCTGCTTGCATTCACGGGCATGATGTTCCTCCTGTCGCCGATGCGACTCGACCAGGTCGGCGATGCGTTCATTGCCTTGTTGACCGCTAATCTCGTAGTCGGACAGTCGCTTTTCGTGCTCACAGAGGTGCTTTTCATGTGCCGCAATGGATGTTGCATGTTCAGCCATTATCCGGATGTGGTCAGGTAGCGCGCGTTCCAGTTGATACAGCATGGCCTCGGCGAGCTGCTGTTCACGCTGCCAAGCCGCGATTTCATTCATCCATGTAGCATATTCGTTGTGCCATTCCCTGTGCTCCCGATGCATGGTGTCGATGTCTGGTCGCGGATAGGATTCCCGGTTCATTATCTGTGTTCCTACATCGTAGCGGCGATTGTCAAGACAGGATTGTACCACTTGCGAGTTTTCAGCAGCCTGGCAGCCTTTTGGAGAGGACATCCGATCGTGGCCGGAGAAAGACCATCAGACTGATTCCATGTAAGTTTTCTAGGGTACAGGGTGCGATCCAACTTGGACATCCATTAGCGACTCGCTTGTAATCGACTATAGTAGGTTTATGCCAGGCATCAACCAGGCGTGGGAGGGTTTAGTTATGAATTTCCTGAACTATACTGCTGTTCTCAGCATTGTTCTGGTAGTGAGCACTGTCTGGGCAGGCAGCGATTCGCTCAACTACTTCACGACACTCGCGTCGCTCAATGGTGACTGGATGTTATCTACAGCGGAACAGCAGGAAGGCGGTGCGACCAAAAAAGGACCCGCGGCAAAACTTATCGGCACCGACAAGACTGCGATGAGCTTCAAAGTGATCGGTAAGGGCAGTGCCATTCAGGAGAATCTCTTGCCTGGTACAGGCAAGGAGATGGTGTCCATGTATCACTGCAATGATTTCAAGAATTGCTCGCAAGTCCAGGCCAAACATTATTGTGCCAAGCAGAATCAACCGGAATTGATATTGGATGCAAGCAAATCGAATGACAGTGTCATTGTCATGGTTTGCGACATGAACACCTCGCTATGCAATTCTGATGAGGGCCATGTCCATATGATCAAGCACCAGCTGTCGAAAGACAACAATCACCTCAGGACGACCTATACCATCTACAACAAGGGCAAGTTTGAGAAGGACTCGATCTATCATTTCGATCGGCATAAATAGTCGGCTCCAACAGGATCGGTATTGCTTCAAACCCGCCCATGGTGGCGGGTTTCGCTGCAGATTTTAAACGCCTGGTCGCCTGCTTCTGATGCTGTCCCGTTTGTCGGGATCAGCATTATATAAATAATATATATAATAATAACAAATACTTATTATTTCTCTTCAATCATAAACCAAATTAAATCCAATCAGACCCGCATTAATATCACTATATCGACATATATTGATCCAGGTCATTTCGCTCTCCCCTTCGGTCGTCCAGAATTGTCTGCATTGTGAATTGAGCGCTTGGTCCAATGGGTACTGCCATTAGTCGAACACAACTCCTGCGGGGTGATTTTTTCGGCCGTTCACGGCCGATCCGACCACCTTGGTCCTTGCCGGAGAACGAGTTCGTGGAGCGCTGCACCCGTTGTGGTGACTGTATCAGCGACTGTCCACAGCACATTCTGGACAAGGGTCGCGGAGGCTTCCCGCAGGTGGATTTTTCCCGCGGTGAGTGTTTGTTTTGCGGCGAGTGTGTGCAGACCTGCGCGCCGGGTGTGCTGGCCGGATGGTCGCCGCAGGGAGAGGGTCCTGCACCCTGGTCGGTGCGGGCGCGTATCGGCGATCGCTGTCTGGCGCTACAGGGTGTGGAGTGCCGCAGTTGCGGAGACCGCTGCGACACGGCAGCTATTCGTTTCCGCCTGGTCGTCGGAGGCGTGGCACGACCGATGCTGGAGCCGGCGGCGTGTAATGGTTGCGGTGCCTGCTACAGCGTCTGCCCGGTGCAGGCGGTTGAACTTGGTGAATCAAACTCAGTTTAAGGGGATGCAGTCATGAATATCAGTGGTGTCTTGGTACGATCGTACCCAAATAATCTCGCTACAGTCCGCGCGTGCCTTGAAGGACTGGCGGGTGTTGAGGTGCACGGTGCCAACCCGGACGGCCGCCTGGTGGTGACCGTCGAGGATGAGAATGAGCGTGCCATGGCGGATACCGTGGTGACTATGCAGAACCTGCCGGGTGTGTTGTCGGCATCCATGATCTACCACCAGTATGAAGAAGAACCGGATTTAGAGGAGACGTTGTGATGAAACTGACCAGACGCGAATTCATCAAGAGCAATGCGATTGCAGCAACCGCCGTGGCGGCGGGTGTCACCATTCCTGGTATCAGCCCCGTGCTGGCAAAATCCAAGGATGCAATCCGCTGGGACAAGGCACCCTGCCGCTTCTGTGGTACGGGTTGCAGCGTGCTGGTAGGCACCAAGGATGGCCGGGTGGTTGCCACACAGGGCGACCCGGATGCACCTGTCAACCGGGGGCTCAACTGCATCAAGGGCTATTTCCTTTCCAAGATCATGTACGGTGATGATCGCCTGACCACGCCACTGCTGCGCATGAAGAACGGCAAGTATGACAAGGAAGGTGATTTTGCCGAAGTCAGCTGGGACCAGGCCTTCGATGTCATGGAAGAAAAATGGAAGGCCGCCATCAAAAAAGACCTGGAGCGCAACAAGGGTCTGCCACCCGAGGAACTCACCTCCAGCGTGGGCATGTTTGGTTCCGGCCAGTGGACGATATGGGAGGGCTATGCTGCCTCCAAGCTGTACAAGGGCGGCTTCCGTTCCAATCACCTTGATCCCAATGCGCGGCATTGCATGGCCTCGGCCGTTGGTGCCTTCATGCGCGGCTTCGGCGCCGATGAGCCGATGGGTTGCTACGACGACCTGGAGCATGCGGACGTCTTCGTACTGTGGGGTGCGAATATGGCCGAAATGCACCCGATCCTCTGGTCACGCCTCACCGATACACGCCTTACCAAAGAGGGTTGCGAAGTGCATGTGTTGTCGACCTTCGAACACCGCTGTTTCGAACTGGGCGATAACAACATGGTGTTCACTCCGCAAACAGACTTGGCGATTCTGAATTATATCGCCAACTATATTATTCAGAACAAGGCCTACAACGAGGACTTCATCGGCAAACACGTCAACTTCACCAAGACGCCAACCGATATCGGTTATGGCCTGCGCCCCGAGCATCCGCTGGAACAGCAGGCGAAAAATCCGGGCAAGGGCAAGCTCTCAAAGATCAGTTTCGAGGAATACGCCAAGTCGGTGGAACCCTACACGCTGGAGTACGCATCTGAACTGTCCGGTGTCCCCGCGGACCAGCTGGAACGGCTGGCGAAGGTCTATGCCGATCCTGACAAGAAGGTTTCTTCCTACTGGACCATGGGCTTTAACCAGCACACCCGCGGTGTCTGGGCGAACGGCCTGACGTACAACGTGCACCTGTTGATGGGCAAGATCTCCGAGCCCGGCAACAGTCCGTTTTCACTGACCGGCCAGCCCTCTGCCTGCGGAACCGCCCGTGAAGTAGGCACCTTTTCTCACCGCCTGCCCGCCGACCTGGTGGTCAAGAAAAAGGAACACCGGGATTACGCCGAGCAGGTGTGGAAATTGCCGGCAGGCACCATACCGGGCAAGGTCGGCTATCACGCCGTGTTGCAGAACCGCATGTTGAAAGACGGCAAGCTCAATGCCTACTGGGTGATGTGTAACAACAACATGCAGGCAGCAGCCAACATGAACGAAGAGACCTTGCCGGGTTACCGCAACCCGGACAACTTCATCGTGGTCTCAGATCCCTATCCCACGGTCACGGCACAGGCGGCCGACCTGATCCTGCCCACTGCCATGTGGACGGAAAAGGAGGGTGCCTATGGCAATGCCGAACGCCGCACCCAGTTCTGGCGCCAGCAGGTCAAGGCACCGGGTGAGGCCAGGTCGGATGTCTGGCAGCTGGTCGAGTTCTCAAAGCGCTTCAAGGCCGAAGAGGTGTGGCCGGAAGAACTGCTGGCAAAGAAACCGGAATACCGTGGCAAGACGCTGTACGACATCCTCTATCGCAACGGCCAGGTGGACGAGTTCCCGAAACAGAAAGTGACCGACGCGGCCGGCAACGTCTATGACAATGACGAGATGGAAGATTTCGGTTTCTACCTGCAGAAGGGCCTGTTCGAGGAGTACCGCATCTTCGGTACCCAGGGGCCGAAGAAAGGTCATGATCTGGGTGAATTCGACAGCTATCACAAGACACGCGGCCTGCGCTGGCCGGTTGTCGATGGCAAGGAGACCCTGTGGCGTTACCGCGAAGGTTATGATCCGTTTGTTGCGGCTGGCGAGGACGTCAAGTTCTACGGCAAACCGGACGGACGTGCCAGTATTATTTTCGCCCCCTATGAACCACCGGCCGAGAGCCCGGATGAAGAGTATGACCTGTGGCTGTCCACGGGCCGCGTGCTGGAGCACTGGCACTCGGGTTCCATGACACGTCGTGTCCCGGAGCTCTACCGGGCCTTTCCGGATGCCGTGATCTTCATGCACCCGGACGACGCCAAGGCGCGCGGCCTGCGTCGTGGTCTGTCGGCCAAGGTTGTCAGCCGTCGTGGTGACATCACCGCGCGTATCGAGACACGTGGCCGCAACCGGCCTCCCAGGGGTCTGATCTTCGTGCCCTGGTTCGATGCCAGTCGACTGATCAACAAGGTCACGCTGGATGCCACTGACCCGTTGTCCAAGGAGACCGACTACAAGAAGTGTGCCGTCAAGGTCGTAAAGGCCTGAGATCAGCTACCGGTGGCAGCAATGGCGGACAAACGCAACAATCCGGGCATGGCCAGCCGGCGCCGCTTTCTGGCCGACATGGCCCGTACCGCCGGTGGCGTTGCCTTGCTGGGCCTTGGTGTGGGCTTGTACTCCCGCCAGGCCGCGTCATTGCCCGTCTCTGCCATTCGCCCACCGGGCGCACTGCCGGAGGCCGATTTTCTCGGTGCCTGTATCCGCTGTGGTCTGTGTGTACGCGATTGCCCCTACGATACCCTGAAGCTGTCCGAGCTGGGTGAAGACGTTGCCACCGGGACACCCTATTTCGTTGCGCGCGATGTGCCTTGCGAGATGTGTGATGACATCCCCTGTGTGAAGGCCTGTCCCACCGGTGCTCTGGATCATACGCTGACTGATATCGATGAAGCCCGCATGGGGCTGGCCGTGCTGGTGGACCAGGAGACCTGCATTGCCTTTCAGGGATTGCGTTGCGAGGTCTGTTATAACGTGTGCCCGGTACGTGGCAAGGCCATCACCCTGGAAATGCGCCACAATGAACGCTCCGGCAAGCACGCCCTGTTTATACCGGAAGTACATTCCTCTGCCTGTACCGGCTGTGGCAAGTGTGAACAGGCCTGCGTGATGGAGCAGGCGGCAATCAAGGTGATGCCCGTGAGCTTGGCCAAGGGTGAACTGGGACATCACTATCGCCTCGGCTGGGAAGAGAAGCGCAAGTCGGGTGAAAGCCTGGTGGCACCCGACGTGCCGCACGAATACAACCTGCCGGAGGGTCAGCGTTACGAGCATGGCGGCGCCGGGCTGATCTTTGAAGAGTCTGCTAATAAAACTCCTTTCGGCAAATCCGCACTGGATACCCTGAACGGCAGGAGCGCGGCACAATGACGGTAAGGACTGTCAGTATTGGCGCCGATGCGATCGCCAGCAAGGGCTGGATAGGGGCGCACAAGTGGTTGCTTGTCCGCCGCACAAGCCAGTTGTCCATCCTGGCGCTGTTTCTGCTGGGGCCCTGGCTGGGTATCTGGATCGTTAAGGGCAATCTCAATGCCAGCCTTGCCCTGGACGTGTTGCCGTTGACCGATCCCTATGTGTTGCTGCAGACCCTGCTCACCTGGCATGTACCCGGGCTGACAGCCAGTATCGGCGCGCTGATCGTGCTGGCATTCTATTTACTGGCAGGCGGCCGGGTCTATTGTGCCTGGGTGTGTCCAGTGAACATGGTCACCGATGCGGCCCACTGGTTGCGCGAGCGACTGGGCATCAAGGGCGGTTCCCGCCTGCCACGCAATACCCGTTACTGGGTCCTTGCTATGACCCTGGTGCTGGCGGTAGTAACCGGCAGTGTTGCCTGGGAACTTGTCAACCCCGTCTCCATGCTGCACCGGGGACTGATCTTCGGGATGGGATTTGCGTGGTCCATTGTACTGGCAGTGTTTATGCTTGACCTGTTTGTCAGTCGACGCGCCTGGTGCGGCCACCTGTGTCCCGTGGGTGCGTTTTACAGCCTGCTTGGCCATGTAACCCCGCTGCGGGTCAGTGCGGTTTCCCGGGATGCGTGTAATGACTGCATGGACTGTTATGCAGTGTGCCCGGAGCCGCAGGTGATTCCCCCGGCACTCAAGGGTGAAGACAAAGGTATTGGTCCGGTTATCCTGGCTGCAAACTGTACCAACTGCGGTCGTTGTATCGATGTATGTGCCAAGGATGTCTTTGTGTTCGCTTCTCGTTTTCAAAATAAATCCGGCGGCCTCGGCAGGAAGTCGCCGTCTCAAAAGATGGAGGTAATGTCATGATCAAGCCGCTTCAGATTGCACTGCTGATGGTGCTCGTTAACTGGATGGGTCTTTCACAGTTCGCGCTTGCGGAGCATGTGGTGTCATTGCGCGGTCACAATGCACTTGATAACGCATCCAGGGCACCCGAACAGAAGCACTGGCAGAAGGATGGCGAACCGATTGTCCGGGATTATGTGCAACAGCCGCCGTTGATACCCCACCAGACCACCGGCTACAAGATCAACCGGAAGTTCAACAAGTGCCTGACCTGTCACAGCTGGGCTAACTACAAGGAGGCCGGTGCCACCAAGATCAGTCAGACACACTTCGAGGACCGGGACGAAAACGTGCTTGCCAACGTGTCGGCACGCCGCTACTTCTGTACCCAGTGTCACGTACCGCAAGTGAATACCAAACCGCTGGTGGGAAATACCTTTGAACCAATCAAGGCGATTTCCGGCAGGTAACGAAACTGACAGACAAGGAACAGGAACATGACTGACAAACAGACCGAATCATGCACGGGTTTCCTTTGCGGTTTCTTGGCTTTATTGAAAAAACCGAGTGCCCGCTACTCACTGGGTATATTGTTGTTGCTGGGGTTTGTGGGTGGCATCATCTTCTGGGGTGGTTTCAACTGGGCAATGGAGATGACCAATAACGAGACCTTCTGCATCTCCTGTCACGAAATGCGGGACAATGTCTACCAGGAATACAAGGAGACTGTGCATTATTCAAATCGTACCGGTGTGCGTGCCACCTGCCCGGACTGTCATGTACCCAAAGAATGGCACTATAAGGTGATCCGCAAGATTCAGGCAACCAATGAGCTACTCCACAAGGCACTGGGCAGTATTGATACGCGGGAAAAATTCGAAGCCAAGCGACTGAAACTGGCCCGCCATGTGTGGGGCGTCATGAAGGAGACCGACTCGCGTGAATGCCGCAATTGTCACGATTATGAATCCATGGACTTCGTCGCACAGGGCCGACGCGCGGTGAACAGGCATTCAACGGGGCTGGAAAAAGGCAAGACCTGTATCGATTGCCACAAGGGCATCGCTCACTCGCTGCCTGATATGCACGAAGTGGACCCGACAGCCGTAGTGGGTAACTGACATACCTGCCCTGCGGGCTGGTTGAGACACTGCATGGCGCCTGATAATCTCGGCTAAACAAAACACCGTCTTGCCATCGGATTGACACCGTACCCGTCGAGCGGTAGCTTCAGGCAGCAAGTTGCCGCAAACTTCTGAGCGGGGCCCTTCGCTGGTCCAGCACAAGTGACAGCTGGTTCCAAACACCAACAGGGGAAGATGCTGCGTATAGCCCGCCAAATCGTGCCGGGCCTTGACACATTTACCCACAATGACCGTTCCTGAGGGACGGTTTGGCCGCAGTCACCGTGCTCGTTGGGGTCCATCTCCTTGCCATGAGCGCCCGCTCATTCTTCGTTTTCAACCTGTCGCTGCTTATATGCTGGATCGCGTTCGCGCTGATTTTGGTTGGCGAGCACCGCAAGGCCGTGCAATACATGAGCAATCTGGCATAGAATGACCTCCAGGACAGCTATTCGAATATGCATGCAAAAATACACTCAATGTCGGTGAACTGGAGTCTGAACCTGGCCAGGTTGATGGGCGCACTGTCACTGATCCTTGGTGCGGTGGTGCTGTCAGGCTGGTACTTGCATGAACCGGCGCTTATCCAGGTTAATCCGGCTTTCGTCCCTATGCAGTACAACACTGCGCTCGGCTTCGCCGTAGCTGGCCTGGCCCTGCTGGGGCTTGCCGGCTTCTGGCCGCGTTTTGCCGGGATAACCAGTGTCATCGTTCTGCTGACCGGCGTCCTCACACTGATCGAATATATCTTCGCTGTTGACCTGCACATCGATCAATTGTTCATGGAACACTATATCGATCTGAAGACGTCCAACCCAGGGCGCATGGCGCCCAATACGGCACTTTGCTTCAGCCTGACCGGTCTGACGGTGCTGCTCACCACCCTGTACCACGATCGCGCTCGTATCACGGCGTGGACCGCCACCCTGGGGGCGGTCATTATCAGTCTCGGCGTTACAGCGCTGGCCGGTTACATGATCGGTGTGGAGGGTGCCTATGGCTGGGGGCACATGACCCGGATGGCCATCCACACGGCCGCGGGTTTCATTATCCTGGGAGGTGGTTTCGTTGCGCTGGCCTGGTCAAGAAACCGGCGTATGTCTCCCGCTGAATACTTGCCGCACTGGGTGCCACAGGTTATCGGTATTACCGGGCTGACCATCACATTTGCTCTGTGGCAGGCAATGTCTGCCCAGGAACAGCGCATGGTCAGCGAGATGGGGATTGGTGCGGCAAACTTTTCCGACGAGGGTCTGCTGGCGTTCGGCATCCTGTTAACGCTCACACTGGCCTTCAAGGCAAGGGCGGTGGCCAAAGCCGGCCGTGGCGGACGCCGGAGCGGCCGTGACTATGCACCCTACGTCGTCATTACACTGGGTGCGCTGCTGGCGGCATCGATTTACAGCCTGCTGCAAACCAGTTTCGAGTCATCGGTAAAACAGCGTTTCGAGGCGGCTGCCCTTAACCACGTCGAGGCCATCGAGCATGGAATCGAAGCGTATCTCGAGACGCTGTATCACATCCGCTCGGCTTTCGATGCATCTTCCTTTGTTGACCGCGACGAGTTCCGCACACTGGTCAGCCGCAGCCTGGCACGCAGCCCGGGCATCGTGGCGCTGGAATGGGTGCCCAGGGTCTCCGCTCAGGAACGCGATGCCATGGAAGCTGCGGCACGGGAGGAGGTGTCAGTGGATTTTGTCTTTGCTGATAACCCGGTCGAAGGAAGCATGACAGCTGCCTCACAGCGTGAGGTTTATTTTCCGATCTACTATGTCGAACCTCAGGAATCGTTTTTGCCGGTGCTGGGTTTTGATCTGGCAGCCAGGCCGGACTATCTGGCCGCACTGATGAAAGCAGCACGCACCAATACCCCCGTCGTTTCGTCACGCCTGCAATTGTTCCAGTCAGAAAAAGGCACTTACTCGGTCTTCGTGGCGTTACCCATATACCGGAAGGGCATGCCACTGGAGACGGCAAGAGAGCGCGAGGCGGCCTTGCGTGGATTTGCCGTGATGGTGACCGAAATCGGGCCGATGGTCGAAGCAATACTCGGCAAGAATACCGGTCCTGCC
>JAUXDG010000204.1 GCA_030618475.1 Gammaproteobacteria bacterium
CTAGGAGCCTGTCCGAGAATAGCGATCGTAACGAGGGCAAGACTGGTTGAGTCAGATTTGTCGATCATTTGAGGCGAACAGTGGACCTATTTAACGAAAATGATCGGGAAATCTGGCCAACCAGGCTTGTCCGCAGTAGATTAGTCTATTCTCGGACAGGCTCCTAAGCTCGGGTATATCTATGAAAGTAACCATTTACGGCTCCGGTTATGTGGGACTGGTCACCGGCGCTTGCCTGGCACAGGTTGGCAATGAGGTACTGTGCGTCGACATCGATCCAGACAAAATTGAGCGGCTTGAGCGGGGTGAAAGCCCGATCTACGAACCGGGCCTGACAGAAATGATCCGCGCCAACCAGACGGCGGGAAGGCTGAAATTCACCCTGGACCCTGCCGAGGGCGTAGCGCACGGCCTGTTTCAGTTTATTGCCGTCGGCACGCCGCCAGACGAGGATGGCTCTGCCGATCTGCAACACGTGCTTGCGGTCGCCAGATCGATTGGCGAACACCTCAGCGAATACCGTATTGTTGTCAACAAATCGACGGTGCCGGTCGGCACGGCAGACCGGGTGCGAGCCCAGGCACAGGAAATTCTCGACCAACGCAGTTCCCGGCTCGAATTTGACGTCGTATCCAACCCCGAATTTCTCAAGGAAGGTGCAGCGATCGATGATTTCATGCGCCCGGACCGTATCGTTATCGGTACCGATAACCCCAGGACCACGGAACTGCTGAGGGCACTGTACACACCGTTCAACCGCAACCACGAACGCATTCTGGCCATGGATATCCGCTCCGCGGAACTCACCAAGTACGCCGCCAACTCCCTGCTCGCCACTAAAATCAGTTTTATGAACGAGTTATCCAACATCGCCGAGAAACTGGGGGCGGATATCGAACAGGTGCGTGTCGGCATTGGCTCCGATCCACGCATCGGGTACCAGTTTATCTATCCTGGTGCCGGTTACGGCGGCTCCTGTTTCCCGAAAGACGTGCGCGCGCTTGAACAAACAGCACTGGAAAATGATTACACGCCCGAACTGCTGCATGCTGTGGAAGCCGTCAATTTCCGCCAGAAACGTACATTATTTAACAAGATCACGGCGCATTACCAAGGCCAGCTCAAAGGTAAAACCTTTGCCCTGTGGGGGCTTTCATTCAAACCCAACACCGACGACATGCGCGAAGCCTCCAGCCGTGTACTGATGGAAGCGCTCTGGGAACAGGGTGCCACGGTACGCGTGTTCGACCCGGAGGCGCGTGAGGAAACCAGCCGGATTTACGGCCAGCGAGACGATCTGGTAATATGTGATTCCGCCGAAGATACCTTGCAAGGCTCCGACGCACTGGTCGTTATTACCGAGTGGAACGTGTTCCGCAGCCCGAACTTCGATCTCATCCGGACCCGCCTGAAAGAACCACTGATCTTTGACGGTCGAAATCTGTATGACCCTGATTTTCTTGTCAAACAGGGCTTCACCTATTATTCAATCGGGCGCCAGGCGATAGGCCCGGACACCTGATCAACATGGAATGCGTGAATGTGACTAGAGATGACGGCTGAATTCCGAGCGCTGAACATCCCCCATCAACATTTCAAACGTCTCTGCGCTGACGTGGATAAGTCTTTCGTGATCTCCCGCCTCAAAGTAGATATCTGACTGTTCGGCCAGTCCATCATCGATAATGGTGTCCATTTCATACACCGCGCCCAACGGTGGCACCGCCCCGGGTTCACAATCCTCGAACAGGGCATCCAACTCGTACTCGGTGGCCAACCCCAGATTACGATTGGTCTGCCGATGAAGTTCACCCAGGTCCACTCGACAGCTTGCCGGTAATACCGCAAGCAGGTATCCACGATCATCCTCCAGCACAACCGACTTGGCGATACGGTCGCCTGGAACATGTGCCAGCTGCGCTGACTCCATACTGGTTGACGAGTACGGGTGGTTGATGACATCAAATTCGGCACCCTGTTCGACCAGGTAATCCTCGACACGATTGGCAATGGTCATGGTAACACCCTCCTTTGCTGGACTCTCAGCCTGAGTATAGTTCAGACTGGCTCGACAGCCAGTGCGGCGGTCGATCCGGGGCGGGAGATCGAAGACCGGGCTTAACGTGCGATAATCCCTGCCAACACGCCTATTATCAGCGAGCCCATGCATATCCTGTTCGGTACTTTATTGCTTTTGCTGCTGTTGTTTGGCCCCCAACTCTGGGTACAGGCGGTACTGAAGCGGCACAATAAACCCAGGAGCGATTTCCCAGGTAGCGGAGGGGAATTTGCACGCCACCTGCTCAACAAACTTCAACTTGACAAGGTGCAGGTTGAAGCCAGCGAACAGGGCGACCATTACGACCCGCACAGCAAGACGGTTCGACTGACCCCTGACAAACTGAATGGGAAATCGCTGACAGCGATAACCGTTGCTGCCCATGAAGTAGGGCACGCACTGCAGGATAAGCTGGGCTACAAACCACTGCTACTGCGCAGCAGGCTGGCAGTGCTGGCACAAGCCGTACAGCAACTGGGAAACGGCCTGTTTATTCTGGCACCGCTGGTCACGGTGTTGAGCCGTGCACCTTCGTCAGGCGTTCTGATGCTGGCAGCCGGTGTGGCCAGCTTTGGCTCGGCGGCACTGGTCCACCTGATCACTCTTCCGGTAGAGTGGGACGCCAGTTTTCGCCGTGCCCTGCCACTGCTTGAGGCGGGCCGTTATTTATCAGGGCAGGACCAGCGACATGCCCGGCAGATCCTGACTGCCGCCGCTTTCACCTACATTGCCGGATCCCTGGCGAGCCTGTTAAATCTATGGCGCTGGTTGCGTTGGTTCAGACGATAAAACGCTCAAGCGTGCGGCACTCGGGGCCGATGCCTTAGGGTACTGACAAGATCACGGGGGCAAAAACCCTCTGCCACATACAACAGTTGGAAGGAAAAGGAACACGGTGATGAAACGGATACCACTTGTTCTTATATTTTTTCTTGGTGGACTGATCAGCCCATTCAATGCAGGCGCCCGGGACATGGATGATCAGTACGCCGTGTTTGGCGTCGGTGCCGAAAACTGTGCGGTTTATCTGGTTGCTCGCGACCAGGGTGGTGTCGCTGAACGCTGGTATCATCACTGGCTGGCCGGTTTCCTGTCTGCAGTGAACAACGCCGGCGCCAGTACTTACAACATCCTTGGCGAAAAGAGCATGGCCGATATTCTTGATTGGCTGGAAGGCTATTGCGCCGCCAATCCGAATGTCAACTTCTCGAATGCCGTTGCCGACATGGCCGCCATTCTCTACGCTGACCGGCAAAACATTGCACCTGGCAAACAAGGTGGCTGGAACAAGTTCACTGACCAGCCGGCTGAGCCCTGACTTCATTGGGAGAAACGCGCCAACACTGACAGCGCCTTTACCTTCTCTTCCTGCCAAACGAAAAGAAACATCGTCAAATACTGTTACCCCGTTCCCCGCAAACAGCAGCCAGCCTGCTGCGACTATACTTGCCCTGTCAACAGCATTTTGGCTTATACTTGAATTCCCTGATATCAGGCTGAAGGAGCCAGTCAGGAAATACCGTGTCATTGCCACGCTACCCGCACCTTAGTATATAAACCCGGAAGGAAAAAACATCGTTGCCTGATATTCAGTGTGACTCACTTCGCGCAGTCATAGATGCCTCCAGGCATGGTTACTGGGACTGGGTCGACCCCACCCGGCAGAATCAGATCTGGCTTTCCAGCCGATACTACGACTTGCTGGGATACAACACCGGAGAATTCCCCCCGACCATATCCTGGTTAAGCCAGGCTATTCACCCGGATGATCGGGACAGGGTCTGGACTTCCATCGACAGACACCTGAAACACAAACAGACTTTCGATATCGAATACCGCATAAAAACAAAGGAGGGTGGGTACCGGTGGGTCCTGGCTCGTGGCCAGGCATGCTGGGATGAGGAAAACAGGCCTACCCGCATGTCCGGCACTATCGAGGATGTTACCGATCGCAAAATCTATCAGGATGCCATCAGTCACCTCATCTCGGGGATAGCCTCGCATACCGGCATCTCCTATCTGGAAAGCCTGGTGCTCGAAATATGCAAACTGTTTGATGTGGATTACGCCCTGATTGCCCTGCTTGACGATGATAATCAACAGCGCCTTCATACCGTCGCTGTTTGCGCACAAAACCAGATTACCGACAATATGAGTTATGACCTCGCCGGCACCCCTTGTGCAGAAGTGATTGGCGCATCTCCCTGTACCTTTCGCTCCCATATCCAGGAAAAGTTCCCGGAAGATGCGCTGCTTAGAGAGATGGAGGTGGAAAGCTATATTGGTATTCCCTTATTTTCCTCTGATGGCAATGCTCTGGGACTGATGGCGCTGTTGAACAAAAAGCGAATGCCCAACGATTTATTCATTACTGAAATCACACAGCTGTTTGCTGACCGCGCTGCTGCAGAAATTGAACGCATACAATCCGAATCAGAACTGCAGCTCCACCGCCAACATCTGGAAGATCTGGTTGAGTTTCGTAGCAACGAACTGAACAGGGTTATCAAGGAACTGGAATCTTTCAGTTACTCGGTTTCACACGATCTGCGCGCCCCGCTGCGCGCTATTAATGGATACAGCAATGCACTGAGCGAAGATTGTGACGAACAGCTGGACGACATCGCCAAAGATCACCTGAACCGCATTCGTAATGCGGCGAAACGAATGGAGCGACTGATCGATGACCTGCTGGCTTTATCCCGCGTGACACGTCATCAGATCAAACGATCCCGGGTAAATCTTTCTGTACTGAGCCGGGAAATTCTGCAACAGTTGCAAACAGGCTATCCGCAACGAAACGTAATCGTAAACATACAGCCTGATATTGTCGCCAGCGGGGACCCTAACCTTATCCGTATTGTTCTGGAAAACCTGATCGGCAACGCCTGGAAATACACCGGTAAAATTGACCCGGCCAGGATTGAGATTTCGATGCACGCCGGAGGTGAAGAAAATGTATACCAGATACAGGACAATGGAACAGGGTTCAATATGGACTATGCGAAAAAACTGTTTGAAGTGTTTCAGCGTTTGCACCGCACAGATGATTTCGAGGGCACCGGCGTAGGCCTGGCAACAGTCAAGCGCATCATCGAACGTCACGGTGGTTCCATCTGGGCAGAAAGCCGGGAAGGCGATGGTGCCCGTTTTTATTTCACTTTGCCTGTCCAGAAAAATATACCGGCCGCTGTCGTCACTCCAGGGTGATTATTAATGACTGCCCACCTTAGGAGTCGTCCAGAAATAACTCACCGATCTTACTTGCCCTGTCGTCCGTCTTCTTTGTTACGGCAAGGGTTACAGGGCCGTGCTATGCGCCC
>JAUXDG010000018.1 GCA_030618475.1 Gammaproteobacteria bacterium
CACTAGCCCGAATTCCTCACCTTCTGCCCTGGGGCATGTGGTTGAGGCTGTGAGAAATGCAGGCTAGTGCTCTATCCACCTGAGCGCGACTTCCAACGCTGGAAGAGAGATCCTGATGCCTACAGGATGGCGGCTATCGGGAAATGTTGCGGATTCCGGGTTAGCCGGTTCTGCCGATGGATTGCAAACCATACTGCTTCAACTTGCGGTACAGGGTGCGCTCGCTGATCCCCAGGATCTGGGCAACCCTGGAGCGTTTCCCATGGTGTTCAGCCAGCAGCTCCGCGATGTATTGGGACTCCAGGCCTTTGATCGAGGGCTCCTGTCCCTCCTGATCCGTCATATGCAACGTGCTTTCGGTGCTTACGGGTTGAATCGGCTCATCGATATGGATTTCCTGTGCGGTAATGATGCCGTTGGTGCTCAGTGACGCGGCGCGCTGCAGGATATTACGCAGCTCACGTACGTTACCAGGGTAGTTGTAATCAAGCAGCGCTTCAATGGCATCATCCGTAAGGTGATAGCTGGGGTCATCTCTGCTACCCATGCGCTGCAGCAGGGCATCGGCGAGTTCGGGAATATCCGTGCGGCGCTGATGTAACGAAGGTATTTCACAAATGATGCCGGCGATACGGTAATAAAGATCTGCGCGGAACTTGTTGTTGGCAACCAGTTGGCGAAGGTCTTTACTGCTCGCACAGATAATGCGTGTATCAGCGCTAAGCAGTTCCCGGCCACCGACGCGCCGGAACTGACCGGTTTCCATAGCGCGCAGCAGGCGACCTTGCAGGCTGTGTGGCAGGTCGCCAATTTCGTTGAAAAACAAGGTGCCGCCGTCGGCCTGCTCAAACATGCCAAAACGTCGACCAATACAGCCGGTAAAGGCGCCGCGTTCATGGCCAAACAGTTCGCTTTCAAATACCGATTCTGCAATAGCGGTGCAATCAATCATGGTGAAGGGTTTACCATTACGTGCCGAACGGCGATGGATGTATTCAGCCGCCAGGTCTTTACCCACACCGCTGGCCCCAAACAGCAGAACGGCTGCATCGGTCTTGGCAGCACACGTTAAATTTTCGATGAAGACCTGGAATGCCCTGGACTGACCGATCAAGCGCTGGTGTTCACAGTCCAGGTCTTCCGTGTGGGCCAGAGGGAAAATCGCTTCGCCCAGGTACATGGTGTTATCGGAGCTAAAGATGGGGGAACCCTTGATGCGCACATGCTCGGGCTGTGCGTGGGTGTCGTAATGGATATGCAATACCTGGTGGGGTTGCCGGGTTTCGAAGACCTGCTTGTGTGGGCAGTCTTCACCGTTCATGTGGCAGGGCACCTCGGAGCGGTGAGATACCTGATAGCATGTGCGACCGATAATATCGTTATCCGAAATGCCATACGCTTGCTGATAGGCTTTATTGGCGGCAACGATATGGTACTCCTGGTCGATCAGAACAAACGGGTTGTCCTGGGCATCGATCAGCGATTGGACTTCAACCGAGATCTTCTTGCGCATAGCCCCTCCGTTTTGGGCCACTCTTTCTGCCAATCTGACAGATTTATGGAGTGTTATAGCGTTAGACTGATTGTATATCAGACGACCTGGGCTTGCACAAAATGCATATTACAAGCAACTGTTTATAAGCTGAAAATGAGCAAATAACACAATGCTGGTCTGCGTTGTTGCTAAGTCCGACAGGCTCCTAGAGGTGTAGCCTCTTCTTCAGGCCATTGTGCAGCAGCAGCGATAAATCTTCGGCTGGACTCATTTCATTAAAAGTCGCCAGTATCAACTGATTTCTGTTGGACACATTGAATTTTCTGAACAGTTTGGCAAGGTGCATTTTAACGCCCTGGTGGGAAAGGTGTACGTGCTCCGCAATCTGTTTGATGGCAAGACCCTTTACAACCTCACAGAGGATTTCTGTTTCGCGTTTGGTGAGATGGCTGCAAAGCTTTTCTATTTTACTATAAAACTGTGATTCCAGCGACGTATCGAAATCGCGCTGCGTGGAAATGAAGCGCTCGAGGATATGGCGCTCAATCCAGGTGTTGCCATCGATAACACAATCAAGCGCGCACTTGATATCGTTACCGCTCATGCGTTCTTTGATGTAGCCGTGGACACCGGCCCGAACCAGGCGGTAGAGGTGATCATCCTTCATGTTTTTGCCGAAAACCAGCATACGAACACCCGGGTATTCGGCAATAAGCCCATGAATGAAGTGTTCAAGGGGCTCCCGCAGGATTTCATTCTGGATTAACAGGACATCGGGCTCGGCTGCGGCAGGTTTCGCGATGCGTGCCTGACCGGGTTCAATACAGGTCACCAGGTAGTTGCTGTCCTGTGCTTCCAGCATGCTGGTCAGGCCATCAACCGAAAAATCATGTTGACCAATGATAAGGACCCTGGTCTTGTCGATCGAGTGTTTGTTACCGATAGCCGTCACATCTTGTGGTGCCGTATAGAATTCCTTCATAACGCCGCTCGCCTTAGTCGCTGATATCCTCATAAGCTCCCAGAAGTCATTTGTTAGCTGGTCCCGCGTTTAAAGTTACCAAAAGCTGTTGTAACCGGTTGGCTCTGGACGAAAGTCCAGCAAGTAGCAGGCCAATTAAAGAATGTCTATGCTGGACAAAAGGTTAGGAGAATTAATGGCCAGCCGTCCAGTTTGAATTGATATTCCGGGAAAAAGTGATAAAGAATCCGACGTTATGGCGGCTTATCACCTCCAGAAAGCTGATCAGCACCTTATTTAATAGTGCTGGTTTTACTCTGAAGTGAGCTGAATTCCATGATGGGCTGACGTTAAGCAACTGATGTTAATGAATATGTAAATTTTTTCGCCTCAGGTTTCAAGGTATTTCAAAGTGTTCGGAAATCCGACAAGTCGATATGAAAACTGACACTATGTCATGTCAACCTGGCTGGAAACATCAGTCAGCCTATGTAAAACCCCGAGATTCATGGAGCCGCCGTGCTACGACCTCTGCGGTGCTTGAAAAAGGCAATTGCTGTGCCAATGACATATTTTTGCAGTAGTCCGCTCAAGAACAGGCCGCCTGGCGTCGAAAAAGGAGCATGGTCGGGCACATTAAAAGCGTACTGATAGTCTGTAGCCTCGTTCTGCTGGGTTTGCTGTTCAGCGGCATGGCTGTGGCGCATATTCAGCAGTTTCAGGCCAGTTGGGAAAAGTCCCGCTGGATCGTTGACGCTGCTCCACAACACTGCGCCATGATCCACGATATTCCGCGCTTTGGCCGTGCTCGTTTTGAACAACGGGCAGGACGACAGCTGCAGTTCTCCCTGTATGTCGATCAACCGCCGGTAAAAGACCACTCGGCACAGGTATATTCTGAAGCGCCTGAGTGGAAACACCAGGTCGAAAGTAAGTCTCTGGGGAGCTTCAGCTTGCAGAAGGGAAAGATTCCCTTGCGGCTACCGCGCGAGCAGGCCCTGCGTATTTACTATGAACTCGAACAGGGTATGAAACCTGTCATCGAGTTTGCCGACTGGGGTGATGGGCAGGATCAGGTCAGGGTTGCCTTGATGCCGGTACGTTTTCGTGAGGCCTTACCCGAGTTTCTGGCGTGTACCGCCAAGCTGCTGTACCTGGATTTTACGCCTCTGAGTGAGCAAACAGTGTTTTTCGCTACCGACAGCGATCGTTTGAGCCGCGCGACACGCAAGATCCTGGAAGGCGTCGCACGTGATTATCGCAAGCATGGCAATTTCCGTATTGTGCTGGGCGGTCACGCCGACGAGCGTGCCGGGCCCGATTACAATATGGATTTATCCCGCCGTCGCTCCCTGATGGTGGCACGCTATCTGAGTTCACGCGGCGTTCCCCGCAAGGTCATTGAGTCGCGCTATTTTGGTGAAACCCATCCCGAGGATCCCGAGAGTAACCAACGGGCCTGGGCCAGAAACAGGCGCGTGACTGTCTGGCTTGCCAGTAAATGATATTTAATCCTTGACCGGGTGTTTGGCCAGTTTGCGCTGTAAGGTTCGCCGATGCATACGCAGCTTTCTTGCCGCAGCCGATACATTGCCGTCACACTCATTCAGGACTTTTTGCAGGTGTTCCCATTCCAGGCGTTTGACCGTTAAGGGACTATCGGATACCGATACGGCGGTGTCACCTTCGTCCTTGTGCAGTGCGGCCAGAATTTCGTCTGCATCTGCAGGTTTGGTCAGATAGTGCACAGCACCCAGTTTGATCGCTTCCACCGCTGTGGCGACGCTGGCGTAGCCGGTGAGAATGACGATGCGGGTGTTTTCGTCCATGGCGTGAAGTTTTTTTGTCAGCACCAGTCCCGACTCCTTGTCTATACGTAGATCAACAACCGCATATTCAGGTTCGAGCCGCTCCGCCTGTGCCAGGCCGTGTTCGATATCGTGCGCGGTAGCGACCCGGTAGCCGCGGTTTGCCAGCGCATCTGCCAGAACTTCGCAAAATATTTCATCGTCATCGACGATCAGAACGGATGGGCGTGGGTCTTCATCGGGGTTCATTATCATGAAAAAGTGGCCAATGGCAGTTGTATTCGTGTGCAGGTGCCGCCACCCTCGCGGTCAAAAAGGGCGATATTCCCGCCCAGTCGCTGGATGGTGGCATGTGTCAGGAACAGGCCAAGACCCATCCCGTATTCCTTCTGGCTGGTTTTCTGTTGTTCAAGACTGGCTAAGGTGTTCGGGTGCAGGCCGGGTCCACGGTCCAGGATATCGATTTCCAGCTGGTCTTGCTGCCAGCTACTTTTAAACACCAGCGGTTCCGCTGAAACATCCGCCGCGTTATTCAGCAGATTGATCAGCGACTGATGCAGGGTGTATTCGTCAACAATCTGTGCCGACGCCGGGCCGCCGTCGAGCTGCATCTCGATGTCTGCCTGGAGGCGCTGGGATTGCCACTCGCCGATCACTTTATTGAGGAAATGTTCGACCCGAATCAGGCTGCCGCTTTCAGCGCGGGCCTCTCCGGCGGAGGCGGAAATCACCGACAGAGCCTGTTTGCAGCGCCCCACCTGATCGCGAAGGATGCTGAGTTTTCGTTTCATCGCCTCAGAGACATCGGCACGTTCGAGTTCCCGGGTGACGATCGCCATGGTGGCCAACGGTGTGCCCAGTTCATGTGCGGCGCCGGTGGCGAGTGTGCCCAGTGCAACCAGCTGCTCGTCGCGCAGGGCCTGTTCGCGGGCCTCTGCCAGCATCTGATCACGCTTTCTGAGCGTATTGGCCATACCGACAACAAACCAGGCAATCAGTGCAGCACTCAATACGAAACCAAACCACATGCCGAATACATGCTGTGTAAAGTTATCGTCATGGTGCATGTGGGCGCCCTCCGCCAGCGGTCGGTAAAAAAACATCAACAGGGAATAGCAGCTTGTGGTTAGTGCCGCCATCAGCCAGGTGGCCCTTGTTGACAGTACCGTGGCGGCGATAATCAGTGGTATCAGAAAGATCCAGGCAAACGGATTGGTGGCGCCGCCAGTGAAATACAGAACGCCGGTCAGGGCAAGTACATCGGCGGTCAGCTGGATGAAAAACTCCTCATCGCGTATATGGACTTCGCTGCGAATTCTTTGCCAGGTCCATACGTTGACCAGCCCGAGACTGCCTGTGATCAGCAGCAGTTGAGCCAGGGGCAGTGTTAAGTCGGCTATGAAATGTATCACCAACAGGGCCAGCAGTACCCCCGCAATCATGAGGTTGCGCAGCAGGAACAGGCGTTTCAGGTTGCGTGCGCTGCTGGCTTGTGTGGGTCCTGAGAGTGGCATGCAGGGATTTTACCAGTTACTAAGGCGTGTGTAAGTTAGCCGAACCGACACGTGTTGCGGGCCGCATGGCCCGCTTTTTTTGCTTGCGGCTGATTCACAGGCCTCCAGCAGAGGGTTCTCCAATAAATTCCAGCCATTGCTGTACTGATGTGCCGGTGTCGGAAGACTGTGCTGCATTCAGAAAGGCCTTGCGAGCCGCTTCACGATCATGCTGTTCAAATCGTGCTATACCCAGCAACAGCCAGGCCTGGCCTGAAGAGCCGGTGGTTTTGTCGCCTGTCAGCGGTTCCAGGATGGAGGCTGCTGCCTGCCAGCGTTCGTCTTCAAAATACCACTGGGCGAGGCGCAGTCGAAGCTCGGGTGTCGACTCAGCCGATATCGCCTTTTCCAGGGCCTGTATTGCCTGTGTCCGCTGTTTGGCGCTGGACCAGGCGCGTGCCAGCAGCTCGCGGTGGCGGGCATTGTTCTGTATGCCACCCGTGCGCATCTGATCTTCGAGCAGGCGCGCCCCTTTATAGGGTATTCCTGTATAGAGATACAGCTGTACGAGCTGGATCAGCTGCTGTTCCTTTTTCAGGGCGCCGTCCCGATAGGCCAGTTCAAGTGCTGTCAGTGCGGCGTCATAGTCCTTCAGCGCCAGGTGTACGCCCGCCAGTTGCTGCCAGTAGCGATGGCGTTGCGGAAACAGGCGGATCATATTCTCAAGTAACGGCACACAATCGGCATAGGACTGCAATTCGTAGTACATGGCCAGCAGCGCTTCATACCAGTCGGCGTGGGGTTTGTCTGCAAGCTCGTTAGCTTTTACCAGCGGCGGGATCGCTTTCCGGTATTTTTGCTGTTGTGCATAGGCGTGTCCGAGCAGGACATAGGCCTCGGCCGGGGGCTTGTCGGCTTGTTGAAACCATGCCTCGAGTGTGCGGGCGGCCTTGTCTGCCTGATCCTCCGCCACATAGAGTTGTGCCAGGTCGTAGCGCAGGCGCTGCTGGGTGTCGTCGGGAAGTTGCTGCAGCGCCAGGCTTTGCACGAGTGCACGGATCGCCGCGGGATAGGCTTCACGACTGACCTGAACATAGCCCAGTGTCTGCAATACCACGGCCTTTTCGTAAGGGCGCTGCTGAACGTCCTGCAGCAATCCCTGCAGCGCCTTCGAGGCCGTATCGTAAGCCTGTTGGTCGATGTGTTTGTGAATCTCGGTAAGCTGCTGATAGGTTGACGGTGACAAGGTTTGCCCCGCTGCTGCAGTCAGGCTGACTGAAAACATCCCCAGTAACAGCGTCAGCAACACGCCAGCGCTTATCCGTGTCAGGAACTGCTCCGATGTGCAGGGTTGTGACAGGCGGTGATGCATGACTATTGCTTGAGTTTGAACTCGACCACTTGTTCCGCTGTGCCGGCTGTCGCCTGGCCGTTGACAATGCGCGGTTTGAAACGCCAGCGATAGACGGCTTTTATCGCCGCCTGTTCAAATACGCCGGCTGGGTCCGATTCCAGTACCTGCACATCCTCGACGGTTCCGGTTTCCGTCACCCGGAAAGAGACCCGGACCCAGCCTTCGATGCCGCGCCGCGTCGCCTTGTAAGGATATTGTGGTGGCTGGCGGGAAAGCGGCATAAAGTCCCGGTCCAGCTGTGTTGCCACCGGACCGATATAGGGCTCGCCTGCAAGGCCCATCGGCAGGTTCAGGTCAAACGCCATGTCCAGTTGAGGGGCGAGGGGTTTTATATCGGGGTTGAGATCTAGCTGTGGTCTCGGCGGGGGTTTGATCTCTTGAGGTAAAGGCGGGGGCGGGAGGCGTTCTTTGAGTCGCAGCTGATCCTCCTGTTTCAGGCGTACGAAATCTATGATGGGTGCCGTTTCGACGGCTGCCAGTTTATTTTGCGGTGAGGTAACCAGCCATTGCATCAGCCAGAGCATGGCGGCTGCGCTTGCAAGCCCGGACAGCGTCGCAATGGAGAGTCTGGCGATTATCATTCAAGCCGGGTGGCGGCAATGGACACGTTGCTGACGCCGCCCTTGCGCACCTGATCCATGACCTCGACCAGTAGTCCGATCTGCGCTTCGCGGTCACCCTGCACGATAACGGAACCTTCCGGATTCTCCGCCATCATGCGCTCGACCACGGCGCGCACCGAACGAATATCCACCGGCCGTTTGTCGATCCAGATTTCACCATTGGGCGCGATGGCGATCAGAATATTGCCGTGCTCGCGGCGTTCTGCAGTCTGTGCCGTCGGGCGGTTAACCTCGATGCCCGATTCCTTGACAAAAGACGTCGTTACCACGAAGAAGATCAGCATGATGAAAACAATGTCCAGCAGGGGGGCCAGATTGATATCTGATTCGTCCGCGGGCTGATCGGTATGGCGGCGTCTTCTCATTCACAGGTACCTCACGGAAAGCGCAGCTGATCGCTGAGCTGATCGACCGAGCGCTTGACCTGATGCTCAAGCTGCAGGCAGAAATACAGGCCGGGCAGGGCGACCACCATACCGGCCATGGTCGGCAGTGTGGCACGAGAAATACCCGAGGCCATTGCGCGGGCGTTACCGGTACCCAGTGAAGCCACGACGTCGAACACCTGGATCATGCCGGTGACCGTGCCCAGTAATCCCAGCAGCGGACAAACTGCGACCAGTGTCTTTATCAGCGGCAGGGAGCGGTTCAGGCGAATGCGTGTCTCTGATACCAGTGCGGTGCGTATATGCCGGGCCAGATTCTCCTGGTGCTGAGACAGCTGCTGCCAGGTCTTACGACAGGCGCGCACGTCTTCGGGAAAATTGCGCAGCAGATACCAGTGACGTTCGGTGATCAGGAAACCAATCGCCGCGGCCACCGCAACAATAATCCACATCACCGGCCCGCCCATGGCGAGGAAGGCGCGTACATTTTCCAGCTGCCACCACAAGGACTCAATCATGGTGGTTCACCCGTTGAGCAACGATACCGGCCGACTGCTCGTCCAGTATCTGAATGAGTGTACGGCTGCGGCTGGCGAGCAGGGTATGAAAAAACAGTAGTGGTATGGCGGTGACCAGGCCCATCACCGTGGTTATCAGTGCCTGGGAAATACCACCAGCCATCAGTTTCGGGTCGCCGGTCCCAAACAGGCTGATCGACTGAAAGGTCAGAATCATGCCTGTCACGGTTCCCAGCAGTCCGAGCAGGGGGGCGACTGCGGCCAGCAACTTGATCAAGCCCAGACCGCGTTGCAGGGCCGGCGTCTCGCGCAGAATCGCTTCATCCAGCAGCAGCTCGGTGGCATCGATATCCCTGTCTTGCGCATTGCCGGCCGCCAGTAGTACACGACCCAGGGGATTACTGTCTTGCGGTGCGTCCGGTTCCAGTAATTGCTGTTTGACCCGCCGACCGACCCAGGAAAAATAACCCAGTCGTACTATTGTCAGCAGCATGCCGAGCACGCCGATAGCTATAATGAGGTAGCCGACGGCACCGCCCTGTTGAATGCGTTCCGGCAGGGTGGGTGTCTGTACCAGCAGCCCGAGCAATCCACCCCGCGTCGGGTCTATGATAATGGCTGCGTAGCCCGACTGTTGCCTGGCGAAGGATGCCGCCAGCTTGCGGTCATGCCGCGCCGGCTGACGTAACAAGCTAACCAGGCGGCCGCTGTCCGGCAGATAACGTAAAAAACGATTGCCTGAAATGGCGTTGAAAACGCCAACGCGAACCACCTGTTCGGTCTGCGTGATACCCGCCGCGTCTGTCACCGCCGCCTGGAAACGGCTGATTTCGCCGGACTGCTCGATCTCCTGTTGCATGAGTAGCCATAAACGCTCCAGTTCGGTGACGCTGGGCAGTTTCTTGCTTTTACCCAGAGCATCGAACCATTCTGCGCGCCCGGGGAACTGGGCACTGACCAGTGAATCCTGCAGCAGGGCATGCAGGTCGTTTGCCGACTGCCGCACCGTACCGAACAGTTCGCCCAGATTTCCCGTTTTGGCGGTTAATTCTTTCTGCAAGGTCTGCAAAGCCGTTTCATTGTCGGCAAATTGCTGTTTGAGTTGTTCACCACGGCCGCGTTGCTGCTCGACCTGTTGACGTAGCGCTTCGAGCAAGGCCTGCCGATCCGCTTTTTCCGACAGGAATTGCTTTTCCCGTTCGCGTCGAACGCTGCTCTCGCGGTCATTGGCCTGTTTGACCTGGCGCAGTAAGTGGTCGAGGTCAGTGGGGTGGTCTGCCAGTGCCGGCAGACAGCTGAAAATAAGCAGACAGCAGCCGAGCAGTCGGACGCTATTCAAATTCATGACTTTTCGCAGCGGCAACGGGAAGTTCGAGCAGCTCCGGAGCGGCCTGCTGGCCGGCGACACGCAACGCCCGCCGGATGGCAAGGCGCCGCGTGGCTTTGACAGGAACCCATGAGCGGCCTTGAGCATCCCAGTAAGCGGCTTGATGCCCGTCGAGGGTCTGGTAGTACAAGCCGACGCGGCCTACCCGCAGAAACTCGACGGTGCGCAGAGTGCCATCGACTTCAAGTTCGTCGCGGTAGGCTTCCAGGGTGCGGCCATAGTCGAGTTCAACCTGATAGGCTTCCAGGATGCGGCGATATTTCTCAGCCACTGAGACGTCCGACCTGTCCATCAGCTCTCGCAGCAGGCTGACTCGCTGCATACGCTCCTTACCCAGAAAAGGGGTGTCATTGACGACAAAGTCGTTTAGCTGTTCGATCATGCGCAGCATGAGCGGCACGATTTCCTGCTGAGTCAGCTCGATATCCTCCATCTGCTGGTGGATAAGCGACTTTTCTTCTTGCTGGGAGACCGTAAGGCGTTGCAGCTGATCGTTATAAACGCTTAACGCATCGAGTTCGCGGTTGAGCACATGGTACTCATCCAGCATGGCCCGTGTCTGCTCACTAAGCTGATCAATGCGCTGTTGTGTCAGTTGTTCCTGCCGGTTATTTTTCCCGCCCAGGGAGATTGACTGCTGCAGTGGGTCGGCTGTCAACGCAAGCGGCTGTAGCAGTGCCATGCACACCAGTATGGTTGCGGTGATTGATTGAAATATCGGGTTTTTCATAAGCCGGCCAGTCTACAACATTTGTTAACAGCTGTGGTGCAGGAGCGGCCCCCTGGCCGCTCCTGCGGTTACCTGCATCCCTGCCGATGGGAAATCGTGTTCAGTTGTATTTGTATTGTAAGGTAGCGAAGTAATTGCGGCCCGGTCCGGGAACACGGTCACCGACGGCTACATCGGAATCCGCGACCCGGTTGATGCCGGACAAATGGGGCTCGTAGTCCTTGTCGAAGACATTCTCGACGCCGAGACTGATCGCCAGGTTGCGCATGACGTTGATGCCCCCGCGCAGGTTCAGCAGCGTGTAACTGCTGGATTTTTCTTCGTTGTTGGTTTCCGATACCTCGTGCTGTTGTGCGTAGCCGACACCTTCGAGACCCGTCCACCAGTTCGAGTAGCTGTAGGTCAGGGTGGCGCTGCCGTTCAGCGGTGCAATGCGATACAGGTCATCATTGATGTCGTCACGTTCACCACGCACATAGCTGACCACACCGTCGAGGCGCCAGTTGCGGTTGATGGTCACGCCCCAGTCCATGTCGGCACCGTAGAGCTTGGCGTCGACGTTGCTCCACTGCAGCGGATTGGGATCACCGTTGGCGGTGCTGACCATGATGACCACGGGGTCGGTCGACGGTGTGCCCTGGATATAGTCATCGACATAGCGGTAGAACAGCCGTGGCGACGCATACACCCGCCTGCTGTGCCAGTCGAGTCCCAGGCCGGCCTCGTAGGCCTTTTCGGAATCCAGATTGAGATCCCCCACATAGTTGTGGCCGTCGGCCAGGCCGTTGGTGGACTGCAGGGGAACCCATAGATAGAGCTCCTGGTAGGAGGGTGCGCGGGTTTTCATGCCCGCCTCGCCGATAATATTGATCTGAGAGGACAGGGCGTGATCCAGTTTTGCCACCAGGTCGAAGTTGTCCTGGTTGTTGTCCCTGTCCGCCGAGTTGAAGCGGTTCTGCAGGGTGCCGATGGCCGGGTTCATCATGGCCATAAAGTGGGAGACCTGCCCGGATTGGCTCTCGACCCGGTTATAACGTGCACCCAGCTGCATATTCCAGCCGCTGGCGATATCGCCGTTCCATTCGGTAAAAAAGCCGAAGGCATCACGTTCGACATCGTTATAGGCTTCGACCCGGAAAGCCGGGTTGTTAACCGGGTCGGTCACGGTGGCTTCGTGATCATCGAGGCGTCCGTCGATGCCGAGCAGCAGGGTTCCCGAAGCCACAGCAAAGCCCAGGTCGGCGCGATAACCGAGGCCGTCACTCTTGGCGTCGTTGAGGCGTGTCATCATCGGCATGGGTGGATTACGTAGTTCGAAGTTCGACATTTCGTGATTGACATCGCTCCAGTACAGCTGGCCGTGCAGTGCATAGTTCCCCACTGATCCGCTGTACTCACCCTGTACGATATCGGTATCGATGAATTTGATATCCATCGGCAGCGACGGTGTACCGGTCGGGTCTGTGTTGTTGTGGCGAACGTCGAATGAGAACTCGTGGCCGCCGCGGTTGCGGAAGCCATAGCCCCCACCATAGTTATTGCGTTCGTGACGGGACGGCTTGATCTTGTTGCCGTCCGCGAACTCGATATTGTTGCCATCGTCCCGGGAACCATAGACGTGCAGACGGTGACTTCGGTTGGCTGCGCTGGCGATGCCGCTTACGGTGGTGGATTCATCGACGCTTGCGCCGCCGGTGCTGATGTCAAGCATCGGGGTTATGCGGTCTTTAGTAGTGAAGCTGCTCGATTTGGCATTGACGATGATAGTGCCGCCGATGGTTTCCAGGCCGGAGCTGACCGGTGCTATGCCGCGAATCACCTCCAGTGATTCCAGCTGGCCGCGGGGGACATAGGACAGCGGAGGGTCCATGCCATTCGGGCCGCCGGTGGTGATGTTCATGCCATTGACCTGAACATTGACACGGTCGCCATACATACCACGGTATTGCGCTATACCGGTCAGCGGTCCGTTGCGGTTGACGTTGGCTCCGGGAGCACGTCGCAGCAGTTCTGCCGCATCCGGTGTGGTGACCGGCGCCTGCTCAAGATCGATCTGGAAAATGGCGGGCCCGGCTACTGACTCACCTTCGACGGTCATTTCCGGTAGTTGCCGGGCTTGCTCGGCATGGGCGCCGGCGGAAAAACAGTATATTAATACGTGGCTTAGTGCAATCAGCCGACAGGGCGCTGTGTGTTTATGGGCGAACATTATTGCATCCTCTACTTTATTCTTGAATTCTTGGTTTCTGCGCTACTGCCGTCGCTGCAGCAGAGTCCACGAATACTATCAATCACACCAAGTAGTGAACATGCGGCATATCGCCGCATCTAAGGGCCCCTAAGATCCGGCGTCTGGCACGGTTTCTGTCCGACTTTTTCTGATTGAAATAAAGACGCTGAATAGCTGTGTGACTTAATCACTGTAAAAGAAAACATGCCGCTATATAGTAGCTGCGTGTTTAAACGGAAAAGTAACGGAGTCTGTCATGGCAAATGTGTGTGGAATCGATAAAACGCTGAGAATAGTGGTAGGCGTGGTGGTGTTGGCGTTGACTTTTGTGGGCCCTCTTACGGAAACGCTGTATCCTTGGGGATTGATCGGTCTGGTTCCGCTGGTGACGGGGCTGATGGGCTGGTGTCCGGCCTATTTGATTTTCGGCTTCAAGTCCTGCAAGACCTGAGCCATCAAGCTGCAGGTCCGGGTTCATGCAGGGACTTGGTGTGGAAACAAAAAAAGCCCGCGCCTGTTCGCGGGCTTTTTTATTTCCGGTGAAATTGGAGGCTTTGGCTGAGACAGGTACAATGACTTGCTTTGAATTCTCCAGTACCTTTTGAGGCAGGAAAATGTCGGAAAAACTGAATCGATTCAGCGCACGGATCACCGGGCCCCGCTCGCAGGGCGCGTCCCAGGCCATGCTGTACGGAACCGGGCTTACAGCGGAGGATATGGGTAAAGCTCAAGTCGGAATATCCAGCGTCTGGTGGGAAGGCAATACCTGCAATATGCACCTCAACGATCTGGCCGCCAAGATCAAGGAAGGTGTGCAGGCCGCCGGGTTGGTCGGCCTGCGCTTCAATACCATCGGTGTCAGTGACGGTATCTCCATGGGGACCGAGGGTATGAGCTATTCGCTGCAGTCGCGCGATATCATCGCCGATTCCATTGAAACGGTGATGGCTGCCCAATGGTATGACGCCAATATTTCTGTTCCGGGCTGCGATAAAAACATGCCGGGTGTGGTGATCGCCATGGGGCGCATCAATCGTCCATCGCTGATGGTGTACGGCGGCACGATCAAACCCGGGCACTGGCACAACGAAACTCTGGATATCGTATCCGCCTTTCAGAGTTATGGTGAATTCATCGCCGGCAAAATAGACGATCAGAGTCGCCAGCAGATCGTCGAACATACCTGCCCGGGGCCGGGCGCCTGTGGTGGCATGTATACGGCCAACACCATGGCGTCTGCCATTGAGGCGCTGGGCATGAGTTTGCCCTACAGTTCCTCAGTCCCCGCAGTGGATACCGGCAAGCTCGAGGAGTGTCTGCAGGCGGGATACGCAATCCGTAATTTGCTGGAGAAGAATATCAAGCCGCGCGATATCATGACCCGGGAGGCATTCGAAAATGCCATGGTGATGGTTATGGCGCTGGGGGGGTCGACCAACGCGGTGCTGCATCTCATTGCCATGGCGCGGTCTGTCGACGTGCCGCTGAATATCGATGATTTCCAGCGGGTCAGTGACCGGGTACCGTTGCTGGCGGATCTCAAACCGTCCGGAAAATACGTGATGGAGGATCTACACAATGTCGGTGGGACACCGGCGGTGATGAAGTACCTGCTGGAGCAGGGCTTCATCACTGGCGGCTGTCTGACGGTAAGCGGAAAAACAGTGGCAGAGAATCTCGATCAATTGCCGGGTTTGACAGAGGGTCAGGATGTTTTCATGCCGATCAGCAAACCGATCAAGCAGACTGCGCACATCCAGATTCTGAAGGGCAATCTGGCACCGGGTGGTTCAGTGGCCAAGATCACCGGTAAGGAAGGCCTGAAATTTTCCGGGCCTGCGCGTGTATACGATTGTGAAGAAGATATGCTGTCGGGTCTTGAACAGGGGGAGATCCAGAAAGGCGAGGTGGTGGTGATTCGCTACGAAGGGCCCAAGGGCGGCCCGGGGATGCCGGAGATGTTGACACCAACCTCGGCCATTATGGGCGCCGGCCTGGGTAAGGAGGTTGCATTGATTACCGACGGGCGGTTCTCCGGTGGTTCACACGGATTTATTATCGGCCACGTGGTGCCGGAAGCCCAGGAGGGTGGGCCGATCAGTTTGATACGCAACAGTGACGTCATCAGCATTGATGCTGAAACCAACACGCTGGATGTGGATGTCAGCGACGAGGAGATGGCAAGCCGTAAAGCAGATTGGCGAATGCTGCCCTACAAGGCCACACGTGGCACTCTGTACAAGTACATCAAGAATGTGAAGGACGCGTCTGAGGGTTGCGTAACAGACGAGTAGTCGGCAAAAACGTACCAGAAATATGTAGGAGCGCCGCCCTTCGGCGCGATATCGCACCCATTAATACTTATCAGCATAATCTATCTAAAGCGTGTCCCAGCTGGATTTCTTGCGCCAGCGGATGCGCGGTATGATTAAACCGATCACCATGCCCAGAATCACCACCCCGGCACCGACCATGAACCAGTCACGTGCCGTGCGGTCTTTTAAACCTTCATTTTCCTGTTGCAGGGTCTGCGCCTGCCGTTCGTAGGCGACAATCCGGCTTTTCAGTTCGTTGTTTTCCGCGTCGATCGCCAGAGCGCTGGAGGCGGTGCGGCGGATTTCTTCCAGCTCCTGGCTGAGTTTTCGGTTGTCCTTGTTCAACCTGCCGCGTTCCTGGTCCGTACTGCCTTTTTCTTTTTGCAACTCATCGAATGAGGCATTGAGCTTGCGGTTCTCCAGTTCCAGGCGCGCCAGTGTTTTCTCCGCGTCTGCCAGCTTGTCACGTGCCGCCTGGCCTTTCATCAGCAGGCGGCTGAGTACCCAGCCTTCCACGCCCCCCGGTGCGCGCACTCGTGTATAACCGGTTCCCTTGTCGGTTTCGAGCACTTCCAGAGCTGCGCCACTGGGTAACATGCGCAGGATGCGGAATTGGGTGCCTTTGCCGGTACGCATCTGGATTTCCAGGCGATCGCTGACATAACGGGTTTCTGCGATTGCAGTTGTGACCAGCCCCAGGAAGAGGACAAGAACAAGGCTAAACGACTTCACAAATTCTCCTTGTAACACCTGAATTCTCTGAATAAAGATCGCATTGTAACGGAATAGCAGGAGACTCCATAATAGCTTTGGTCTTTGCTTAAGGAAATTTTATGAAATTGTCAGCCGATGGCGCCTGGTTGACCGATGCACGCCGTGTATTGTCGCCAAATTGCGACGATCGACCTGAGGGCTGCGAGATTTCCCTGATCATTGTCCATGGTATCAGTCTGCCGCCTGGCGAGTATGGCGGTGCCTGGATTGATGATTTTTTTACCAACCGGCTGGATGCCGATGCCCATCCCTATTTCGCAGAGATTCAGGGTTCAAGGGTTTCTTCACACGTGTTGATTCGTCGCGACGGTAAACTGGTGCAGTACGTTCCATTCACGGGCCGCGCATGGCATGCGGGCAAGTCCTGTTACCAGGCCCGGGACGCCTGTAACGATTTCGCGATTGGTATCGAACTCGAAGGTCAGGACGATGAGC
The DNA here is from genome assembly GCA_030618475.1 of Gammaproteobacteria bacterium. GTDB lineage: Bacteria > Pseudomonadota > Gammaproteobacteria > DSM-19610 > DSM-19610 > Thiogranum. The sequence continues at coordinate 16,570 of JAUXDG010000018.1, forward strand.
CGTATGAGGAAATCCAGTACCGGCGACTGGCGGAACTCATTCGGCTGTTATGTGACCGGTTCCCTGCCATCGGGGAAACGGATGTCGTCGGACACAGTGATGTCGCTCCCGGTCGTAAAACCGATCCTGGACCGGCCTTTGACTGGAGCCGGGTGAGGCGTTTGCTGGCTTAACAGCCCGCCTGGGGTGCCGCCTCGCTACGAACACCTAAGTCCGACAGGTTCCTAGAGTTGTAGTCATCTGATTTACATAAAAAAATTTTGATATCTTTGGCCGTCTTGAGGGGCTCAGATGCAGGTCTTATTTTTTACGCAGTTCGAAGTGACGATGCCGGCTGTGTTATAAAGGCGCAACTTTACAGCGGCGTGATGCAACTCATCTCGAGTATTGGCGCTGATCCCGTCAATCGATATGACACAGTGCACTTGATGTTTTAAGGTTATTCAATGGATAACGAACAGATTGATTTTCGCGGCGCATTCAAGGGTAGTTTCTCCGGGGTGTTGCGCTGGGATCAGTTGGACGAGTTGTGGCAGCGGTTGCGCGACGATGCGGCGGCTGACTGGTATCTTTATGCGGTGGGTGAAACACCGCCGTCGGACACTGTGTCGAAGTATGACGTGATTCAATTCATCGAACAGGTGGACGAGCTGTTACGCAGGGAACACAAAGAGCAGTATTGCGGCATTGTCTATGTGGATGACGTCAATGCACCTAGCTTCGTGAAAATTTTTGACCCGAATAACCTGGGTGTTTCCTGTGGCTATAGTGATAGTCCACCGCTACCCGGTTGGATTCTCTCCAAACTGCCGCCAGTCGATTTGCAAGCGCCAATGCCGCAGCCGGGGAACCGGCGTCGTTGGTGGAAGCGGCTGTTTGCCAGTTGATTTTATTTGTCATTAGTAAATCCCTCCTCGTTAGCCTCACATTACCCCCAATAAAATCAATTCATAGCAGATCAACAGGCCGTACACGGGTACAGCAAACTGTAACAGGCGTTTTCCGTTGGTTATCCGCAACACCTGGAAGTGAGAATGCATCATCAGGAATACGATACCGAATGCGGTAACAGCCAGTTTTACGGCAACAAATAATCCGTCGCTTGTTTCCAGCAGTCGTGCCATGAAGTAGTTGGCTTCGGTGGCGCCTTTGCTGATCAGGGTCAGAGTGAACAGGGCATCCAGGCAGCTCATGAGCAGGACTGCAATACCGGTGAAAACCAACTTCGGGTCATACCAGTCCAGGTAGTAATTATGTTCGCTGCGGCGGGCGTGGCGTCTGCGGCCGCGTGCGTGGAAACCACAGTAAGTGACGGTGCGCCAACTGTGGCGGCGGCGATCATGTTTTTCTCTGCGCTCGGCAATAGCTGTTGCGGCTTCATCGATTGCAGGACTGTGTTGGTGATGGCTCATTTTGTCATTTTTAGTTTTCTAATGGCTACTGCCCAGAACTTCAGCAAATCGCGTGCCGAATAAGAAAGTCACTTTAATTTCAATGGCTTAACGGGTCTGGATGTCGGCGGAAAAGGCATATCTGTAAAGTATTCTGACAATTGTGCGCCCCCGCTATTTCGGGAAAATTAAAAAATAACTGATAAACAATATCTTAAGATCCAGCTTTTGAGTGACGCTAAGAAGTCGGCTGTTAAGAATATCGACGCGTGTCCCGGCTGTGTTAACCCGCATTCCTCACCAGTCGGCGCAGATATCGCGCAGCAGATTTGTTTTCACAAGGGGTTTTCTGACTGAGCGGAATACCAGTATGTATTTCCGAGGGAAGAAAATTCCTTGTGGGAACAAAGATCAAGCGAGGTCGTGTCGATCTGGTGAGAAATGCGGGTTAAGGGCTATTGAGGAAACCAGGCCGGTCCCCGGGGCGTTTCTATCCTGGTGAGCGGGTGGCCGTATAAACGTTCGAGAGCTGCGGTTTCCAGTATTTGCTCTTTCTTGCCCAGGCGGCTTTCTCCCTTACCCAGCAACAGAAGAACATGGTCGGCAAAGCGCGCCGCCAGGTTGATGTCGTGCAGTACCATAACCACCGCCCTGTTGGTTTTTCTATTATGCGATAGCAGGGTTTCCAGGACTTGCATTCGATGGTGCAGGTCGAGGTGATTGGTGGGTTCGTCGAGTAACAGCAGCTCTGTTTCCTGCGCAAGCAGTGTTGCAATGCTTACCCGTTGGCGTTCGCCGCCGGACAGGGTTTGGATGTTGCGTGCCTCGTAGCCGTTAAGGCCGAGTTGCGCAATGGCCTGCATGGCGATGCGATGGTCCTCGGCGCTTTCCCATTGCCAGTTGTGCAGATGGGGGTGTCGTCCCTGCAGTACGGTTTCCAGAACAGTTGCCGGGAAGTTGTCTTCATAATGCTGCAACACAACGCCCATCTTTTGAGCCACTTGCCGACGGCTGAGTTGGTGCAGTGGGATCGCGTTTAACTCGATCGATCCAGGCGTGGATGCACGAAGGCCCGCAAGTGTATGTAATAGAGTGGTTTTGCCAACCCCGTTTCTGCCCAGCACACACCAACACTGGCCGGTTTCGATGGTGAACTCGAGTCCACGAGTGACGATGACGTTTCCGACGTCGATATCGAGACCGGTACATTTCAGTAATGGTGGCAGCTCAGGCATCGTGTGTGCTGCCGGTGCGATAGAGTAAATAGAGAAACAGGGGCACACCAAGCAGCGCCGTTAAAATGCCCACGGGTAACTGGCGTGGTGCAATCACGATGCGGGACAGCGCATCGGCAACCAGCAGCAGAGTGCCGCCGAGGAGAATGACGCCCGGAACCAGTACGCGATGATCGCGTGCACCGGCCAGGCGCAGCATGTGCGGTGCAATCAGTCCGATGAAACCGACGTTACCTGCCTGGGTCACAGCGGTGGCTGTCGCCAGCGATGCCAGGATGTAGATTATGACGCGCAGTTTTCCGATGGCCACACCGAGTGACGCAGCCTTGAGCTCGCCACCTGCCAGCAGGTTCAGCGAAGCGGAAAGTAAAAACGCCAGGGGCGCGATCAGTATCAGTATTATGCTGCCAGCTACCGGGACGGTTACAGCACTAAGATCGCCCATCAGCCAGAACAGCATGCCCTGCACACGAGTGCTAGGACTGGTGGCCAGTAACAGGCTGATCAGTGCACCCCAGCCTGCGGCCAGTACCACACCGGTAAGCAGCAGGCGCGTGGTATCCCAGTTACCGCGGCCGTGGGCCAGTGAAAAAACCAGCAGGGTAGAGAACAGGGCGCCGGCAAAGGCACTGGACTGAAGTACCAGTGTGCCGGCGCCGGCCAGTATGGCGAACAGGGCACCGACCGATGCGCCACCGGACACACCCAGGATATAGGGGTCGGCCAGCGGATTGCGTAACAGGACCTGCATCAGTGCGCCGGCGATGCCGAGTAAGGCTCCGGTTATAAAAGCCGTCAGCGTGCGCGGTAAGCGCAGTTCCCAGAGTACTTGCGCATTCAGAGTCTGCGGGTGCTGAATGGCGTCCCAGACGGCGATTGGCACAGAACCGCTATTAAGACTGAACCAGCCACCCAGCAGGGTGGCGGCAGTCAGGGTTAACAGCAGGGGCCTGGTGCGGGTCT
>JAUXDG010000063.1 GCA_030618475.1 Gammaproteobacteria bacterium
AAATGCGTGAAAAATGCCGGATTCAACAACGCAGTATCGGGGTACAGCAGCAATGTCACCAGACTGACGAGTGCTTATGAAATTCCGAGGCGTGTCGTTCGGGACTGGGATGCGGAAACCTTTGAAATGGAACTGGCGCAGTACTATTCAGGCCGGAGATAATCTCCCGCCCTACCACACCGGGGGCGGATCCCATGGCGATCAGCTTCAGCCTGCTGGCCAACGCTCACGCAGGTTAAATGGGCACACCATCGCAACAAGATAGCTATTCATTGATTTCAGCGCTGTTTTTGCGGCTGCTGGCGCTGATCTATCTGGCCGCTTTCATCTCTACCGGGTCACAGATTATCGGCATTGCGGGCGAGCAGGGCATTCTGCCCGTCGCAGAAAAGATCGAGTCTCTGCGTGCATTGCACGGCTGGTCTGGTTTCTGGTCGTTTCCCACCCTGTTCTGGATCGATGCCAGTAACGACAGCCTGTTTGCGGTTGCGCTCGCCGGTTGCGTGTTCTCTGTCGCCTTGTTTCTGAAGGTGTTGCCGCGCCTGTCGCTGGTGGCGCTGTTTGTGCTCTATCTGTCGCTGTTTCACGCCGGGCAACTGTTCATGAATTTCCAGTGGGACTACCTGCTGCTGGAAAGTGGGTTTGTGGCCATCTTTCTCGCTGGCGGGGCACCACGGCCGGCGGTGTGGTTGTTCCGCTGGCTATTGTTCAGGGTCAGGTTCCTGTCCGGCATATCAAAGCTGATCAGCCAGGATCCGACCTGGGCCAACTTTACGGCGCTGATTTACTTTTTTGAGGTGCAACCGCTGCCGCACTGGGGTGGCTGGTACGCCCACCAGTTGCCTGACTGGTTGCTGCGATTCGCTACCGGATCGACGCTGTTCATCGAGATCGTCGTACCGTTCATGATTTTGATGCCACGCAGAATCCGGCTGGTGGGTGCCTGGCTCACCATTGTCATGCAGGTGGCGATACTGCTCACCAGCAACCATAACTACGCAAACTTTCTGGTGCTTGCCCTGTGTCTGTTCCTGTTCGAAGACCGGGATATCAGGCGTGTACTGCCAGATAGCACACAGCGCTGGCTATCCGGCAGCTTACCCCGGACAGTGCCGGGACTGTTCAGTAAATCAGTCACCGCTGCCATTGCAGGCATGATCGTCATGCTCAGCATTTTTCAGATGTGGGAGATGTTTTCAGGCAAGCGCAGTCCTCACCTTGTGGAGACGGCAGGAAAACAACTTCAGCCCTTTCGTATCGTCAACCGATATCACGTTTTCGCGACCATGAAGACCGAGCGCATTGAAATCATCATTGACGGTTCAATGGATGGTGTTAACTGGGAAAGCTATGAGTTCAAGTACAAGCCGGGAGACACTTATCGTCGGCCGGAGGTCATCGTCCCCCACCATGCACGTCTGGACTGGTTGATGTGGTTCGTGCCCACACACCCGGTGTTCCTGCCCTGGTTTGAAAAATTCATGCTGAGACTGGTGGATAATTCACCCGCCGTGGTTGATTTGCTGGAACACAACCCGTTTCCGGGACAGGCGCCTCGCTACTTGCGAGTGAGCGTCTATCGCTATTATTTTTCCAGCCCGGATACTCGCAGCGCCACAGGTCAGTGGTGGCAGCGAGAGTATCTGGGGCCTTTCTTCCCCCTGGCGGAAATAGAGGGTGCGATAAACTAGTTTTCCGGGTTGCCCAATAATAACCACAGCATATGCAGCGTCATGACATCCTCCAACTCCTTGTCGCTGCAGGCGTTCGGATTGTTAATGGGGTGACAGCGCGTTTTTCTTTTCTTTTCTTTCAAGGCGATAATTATTTTTTGACTTCTGTCGGCCACGTAAGCAACGGCAGCTTCAACTTCTGCATCTGAAAGATCGAAAAAGCCGCCTTTGGGCGGCATTTGACTGTGCCCGTTAATGGCATGCCGGGCCAGGGTGTCCTGGTTTTGTTTCAGGCGTTCTTCCCAGTCCGAAGCACTGTCGGGTCTTGGCGCACCGTACTCACCTTTATCATGGCAGGAGAGGCAGGTCGTGGTAAACACCGTTTCCCCTACCGCCAGATCATGGTTTGTCACAGACTCGCGGTCTGCGGTTTCAACGGCTGCGGCTGGGTTTGTGCAGGCGGCGAGCAGGATAACCGCGTTAACAAGCAGTGCTACTCGCTTACCCGCTATGCGGTGTGCGGAGAATGGCATAAAGTTCGTCCTTTAAAAACAAGCGGCGTTTTTTCCGGGATTCAAGATAATCGTCCGAGGTTGTTTCAATCTCCATTTCGATACGCCGTACTTCATGGTCAACATCGTGGTATGCCTCGAACAATTTCAAAAAGTGCTGGTCTGTCATTTTGAGCTGATGGATCTGATCCCGGTATTCGGGGAACTCGTGTGCCAGATCGTGTTTTTCGACCCGCATGCGCCGCTCCTGTCTGCGTAAATTGCCTTTGTACTATATCTGTACTGCTGATATTTTCGCCTTGATACAGATCATGATTTCTGCGAATCCGTTTCCAGCGCAGCCGCATAGTTAGAAACAATAGCCGCTGCAGATTGGATTTCCTGGATACCCGACACGCTTTTACCGGCCTGAAAATAGTCCTTGTAACTGGCACCCTGCATGGATGCATGCTTCAGTTTCCAAATCGACTGGAGTGAGTAGATGGCCCGCATCCAGTGTTTGGTTTTCCGGCCTTTCAGCATCCATTTCGCGATGGGGCCGGCTCTGGTACCAATACGCTCGATATAAGGTGTTCTGATAATGGCAACGGGCACCCCTGATATTTTCTCGCTGAGAACGATGTCTTGCTCTGAGGCATGCAGGATGGCGCTCTTATAATCCGGATGTGCGTTGCATTCCCGGGTGGCGATAAAACGCGTACCTGACTGGACACCGCTATAGCCCATACCAATGGCCTTTGCGAATTCTTCCGCTGTGCCTATCCCTCCGGCACAGACCAGCGGTTTTTGAAGCGGCGCCAGCTCGTCCAGCAACTGTTGAGGCGACAGGCTGCCGGCGTGTCCGCCGGCGCGATTATTCACGCAGATAAAACCGTCGACTCCACCCTGCAGGGCTTTCTCTGCCCAGCGGCGGTTGGTGACATCATGGTACACCGTGACACCCGCGGGTCTGGCTTTATCCACCACCCAGCGTGGATTGCCCAGCGCTGTGACAAAAAAGGGGATGTCCTCCTCCAGCGCGATATCCACCCACTCATGTACCCGTTGCAGGTACTTTTTCGAGCTTTTTTCAATGATTAAATTGACACCCACCGGTTTGCTGGTGAGGCTGCGGATATAGCGTAAGCCGTCACGAAAGTCGTAGCCGTGGACATAGGTCAGGCTTAACGGTTGTATTATCCCGATGCCGCCGGCCTCGGACACCGCTGCCACCAGTTCCGGGTTGGAGCAGGGATACATGGCGCCGCAAATCAGCGGGACGTCGATGCCCAGGGTTCGCGTGAATTCAGTCTGCATATTATCTAGTATGTTTCGGGGCCGATCAGCCAGCGCGCACGCACGCTTGCCACCAGCTCGCCCTCGGCGTCACGGATGTCGCCCTTGATGGTGTATTCACATTTTTCCTTACTGTCTGGAATGTCACAATAGCATTCCGCAGTGAGTCGGCCACGTGCCTTTTTCAGATAATCGGCGGAAATGCCTGTCAGGATGCCACGGGTGTTATCCGGCAGGCTGTTCATCAGCGCAAGACCGGTCGTCTTCTCACCCAGATTGCACAAGGCGATGGCGTGAACGGAATTGAGATGGTTACGGATCCTGCGGCGATCCGGCAACGTGACCACACAATGCCCGGGTTCCAGCAACTGTACGGTGCTGCCAAGGCTGCCCGTGTAAGGCACGATCAGACCCAGAATACGGCTGAATAACCATTTGCCGCCGGGTCTGTCGGAAACCTTGCGCCAGTAGTAACGTAGATTGGGTCCTATGGAGCGGGCCATGGGGATACTCTCGTAAACAAGTTGGTGTTATCGTTGCTTCATACCATACTAAGTTGAACACATGACAGGCAACATTTGTACTCAGAAACCCGTTATGCTTACCCAGTGTTTGCGTTCGCTTCCAGGTCTACTTCTGATGATGCTGTTCTTCAATGCGCAGGCCGAAGATCTTAAGCCAGGGGATCCGGCACCCGCTTTTGAATTAACAGATCAGCACGGTAAGATGCATCATCTTTCCGACTATCAAGGGCAGTGGCTGGTTATGTATTTCTACCCCAAGGACGATACTCCGGGTTGTACCAGCGAGGCGTGTGAATTTCGCGACGATTTCGTGACCCTGCGAGGCATGGATGTCAGTCTGCTGGGAGTCAGTCTCGACGATGTCAAAAGCCATAAGGAATTTGCGGAAAAGTACCACCTTCCTTTTCCGTTGCTCTCGGATAGAACAGGCGAGGTTGCTCGTGCCTATGGCGCATTATGGAAGCTGGGGCCGATCAGGTTTGCCAGGCGGCATACGTTTATCATCGATCCTCAGGGGCATATAGCAAAGATCTACCGGTCTGTGGCGCCGAAAACGCACAGTGATCAGGTGATCCAGGACCTGGAAAATCTGCTTTCGGGACAATGATCTATCGATTCCTGACTGTTATCCTTTGGTTCGTACTTGTGGCGGGTGGGCGCAGCGCAGTTGCACAGGGCAACGATAGCTGGATCCTCGTGGATACCCGGAAGATGACCTTATCCGTTCTGGAAGGAGACACTGTCCAGCGCACCTATAAAAAAATGGCCATCGGTCGCGCCGGTACCACAACCGATAAAAAACAGGGGGACGATAAAACACCGCTTGGGGAATTTCACCTGGTCCGAATCGCCCCAAAGACGCCATTTCATCGCTTTTTCGGCCTCGATTACCCCACAGTAGGGCATGCTGAACGTGCCTTGCAGGCCGGCACCATCGGTCAGGAGCACTATGCAGCGATTCGTCAGGCCTTCCAGGCGGGGGATATACCGCCACAAGAGACACCCCTGGGGGGGTATCTCGGCATACACGGCGTTGGCAAAGGGGATCCGGCGATACACGCGAATTTTAACTGGACACATGGCTGTATCGGCCTGACCAATCAGCAAATTGATGATCTTTCCAACTGGATCCATATTGGCATGCGGGTGGTCGTCCGCTGAATGATCCGCTGCTGACCCTCTTTCCCTGTCTTCATCTTATGTTAGAATTGCGCCGCAATTTTCGTCTTATTACTGGAATATTCAAACAATGGAGTCACCCATGCTACGTAAAAACATCAAAATCGCCCTGACCCTGGCCGTAATCGCCGGACTCGCCGGCTGTGCCACGACATCGGATGTCGATAAACTGCGCGATGAGTTGCGCGGTGATATAAACCAGGCTAACCAGACAGCCGAGAGTGCATCTGCCACGGCCAATGCGGCAAGCAGAGAAGCTGGTGAAGCCAAGGCCATCGCTGAAGATGCCAAGGCTACGGCAGATGAAGCCAACAGCAAAATCGATAACATGTTCAAGAAATCGATGTACAAGTAACGATTACCTGATTATCGATAGTGCTTGAAATCGCGCGACTGAGCTGGATAGCGGCTCAGTCGCGCACGCTTTGGGCAATGGGAACGGGTATGCCGGTTTGTTCCTGCAGCGCCTTTTTCAGGGCCTGACCGTTCAGAACCAGCGGTCGTTGTTCCCAGGCCGCGTTTATCAGATCCATGGCGGATTCCACCAGTACGGCAGGCTCCTGCTTTTTTTCTTCCAGAGGGGGATGTACCTCTATAAAAAGCGTATCGAAAAGCCAGCCGATTTTGATGGGCTGATCCGCAATCTGGACAGCGGTGCCGACCGGCACCGCAGGGAACAGTATCTCGATATCTTCCGGGTACATGCGCACGCAACCATGTGTGACCCGCATGCCGACACCAAATGGCTTGTTGGTACTGTGTATCAGGTAACCCGGCCGGGCAAGACGCAGCGCATAGTTACCGAGCGGATTATCGGGGCCTGGCGGTATCAGGGCCGGCAGCGGCTCTCCACGGGCTTCCGCTTCCTCGCGAATTGACTGCGGCGGACGCCAACTGGGGTTCTGTGTTTTTGCGGTCACTTTTGTTGTTCCTACCGGCGTCGACCAATCCATACGGCCTATACTGACCGGATAGGTCTGCACCAGGGCCGGCTGGTCTGCTGCCGAAACCGGAAAATAATACATGCGCATTTCGGGAACGTTAAGCACGATGCCGGTGCGCTCCGCGCGCGGAAGGATATACCGTGTTGGCACCACCACCTGCGTGTCTGCACCGGGCAGCCAGCGGTCCACATCAGGGTTGGCAAGCACAATTTCATCCTGCCCGATGTCAAAACGACGTGCAATATCCAGCAGCGTGTCTTCCTGTCGCGCATTGGTGACACTAATTTCACCGACTAAATCGACATCGATCGGTGGCAGAACCAGCGTTTCCGCTGAGGCTTGCCAGGCGCACAGCGCCGCTGCCAACATCAGTGTGCGATACCGGTAAGCAGAGTTGTTGAGTAAGTTTGCAGACAAGAAAAGTATGACCAAGAATGCTGAAGTTCCGACGGAAAAGAAACGGGATAGTACCAGAGATACCCCAGGGTGGGGATTTTCCATGCAGCGGAGCAGCAGGGTATGACAGAGCATGAATTGAATTCGCGTGTGGAAGTGCTGGAATTCCGTCTGGCGCATCAGGAAGCGGCAATTGAGGAGCTGACCCGCACGGTACTGGCGCAGGAACAGCAGGTGGGTGAACAGGCGGAAACGATCAGGCGGCTTGAAGCACAGATACGATCATTAACAAGCTCCCCGCCAGGCGCACAGGAAGATGAAATACCACCCCATTATTGACTGATGGCGTGGTCAGGAGACTGCTCCTTGTACACTGGCCCCTTCTAACGGGCTTTGCTGCTCACTATCGCTTTATTGTCGGTGACCTGACTGGCAAGTTTATAGGCAACGTAGTATTTATAAATGTTGGCGACATACTGCACAGTTTCCCGGCCGGTCATTTTGCCCGCGGCCAACTCGACGTTGGAAAACCAGATGTCGGGGTCCAGCCCCATCTTTTCCGCTTTGTTGCGCATTTTTTGTACCCTGGCGGGCCCGGCATTGTAGGCCGCCCAGCTCAGCGCCAGGCGGTTCTCGGTGTTTATCGCGGCATCGCTGAAATACCTGTCGCGTATAAAGGCCAGATATTTTGCGCCGGCGTGAATATTGTTTTCCAGGTTTTTTATGTTGCGAATATTGACATTGGGGTCAGCTGCCGTAGAGGGTAGTAACTGCATGACGCCGACAGCACCACGGTGGCTTTTTTTCGAGTGGTCCAGCCCGGATTCCTGGTAGGCCTGGGCCATCAGCACCAGGTAATCAAAGTCGTATCGTTCGCCATATTTCCTGAACAAGGCCACAAACGCTTGCTGCTTACGCAGTTCGTCTTTACTGAGCGGATTGTCGATCCAGCGGGTGTCACGGTAATAGCGTTTGAACAGCATATTGCCCAGCAGTGTGCCTTTCCTTGCCTTCAGTGAGAAGGCGTCGAGGCTCCGTCTGAGTTGCTCATTGCCCTTGCGCGTGGCCCAGCCGATGCTGTTACCCTCCGCGAGCTTGAGGTTTTCGTGTACCCGGATATCGGGTAAGACCTGTCCCCATAACCTGGCTTTATAGTCATCTACCACGGTGATATCCACGACACCGGAGTTGACCAGTTCCAGAATATCTTCACTCAGCAGGTGGGGGTCGGCCTGTTCAATCTTTATTGGCGCCAGCTTTTTTTGCCGGAATGTTTCGTTTAACTGCCTGAGATGTTCCACGTAACTGCTTTGATCGAGAACATAGACAGTTTTTCCGGCGAGGTCTTCGATTTTTTCCAAAGGCTTGACCGCCTTGTTTGTCACCACCAGTTCACTGACCTTCAACTTTCCGCCGCTGGTAAAAGCGACCTCTTTTTCCCTTTGTGGTGTGATGGTCAGGAAGGCGGCGGCTAAATCCCCTTTGCCTTGTTGTAATGCCGGCAGCAGTTCATTGAACGTCACCGGCAGAAACGTGATGTGAATTTTATCTTCGGCGCGCTTGACCCCCTTATTCAGAAACTTCTCGTATTCGCGCAGGAACTCGACCTGTATGCCCTTGGCGCCACCCTGGTTGAAAAAGAAATCCGTCTTGCTGTAAGTGACCAGTGCACGAATTCGCTTGCGTTTGCGCATTTCCGGCAAGTCGCCGGTGAACTTCTCTGACACACTCAGTTGCTCGTGTAAGTTGTCATCCGCCCGGGTTGCTGAAACAGGCAGGCCGGCTATGGCGATAAGCAGGGCAGGGAGCGTGAACCACGTGATCGAGGTTAATAAGTTGCTCATAATAGGTCCTGGTGATCTATTTCTTTAATAACGATTTGAGATCGGCAAAGGGTTGGTGCACGGAGGACGGGGCCTTGTCAGTATCTGCGCTGCTGCCGCTCCGGGCATCCGCCTCGAGCAGGCGCTGGTGTTCATTGTCGTGACAATAGACGCACAAAAGCTCCCAATTGCTGCCATCAGGCGGGTTATTGTCATGATTGTGGTCGCGGTGGTGGACCGTGAGCTGCTGAACGTTGTCGCGGGTGAATTCCCGTCTGCAACGCCCGCAGATCCATGGATAGAGCTTGAGCGCCTGCTCGCGGTAGCCTTGTTCCCGCGACTCCCGGTTTTGCCGGGATTCGGCCACCAGCTGATCCAGTTTGCCGGCATCTGTCTGCGTTTTCTTCGAAGCCATGGGTGTCCCCCTGATCTGTATCATAATTCCGGGCACCTTACCCAATTACGACTTGCGGGTCACGGTTTAGCAGGTTTCTTTTGTGCCGATAATCTAAAATAAACAATAGACCGTGCGATTAAGGCTGGGTATATCGGCTACCCAATGTGCTCATTAGTACGTAAAGTTGAAGGAGTACTGGCTTAACAAGTCATCAAATTTATTATGAAACTAAAAAAACTGTCCATTCTGATTGCCGTGATCGCCAGCTTGACATTGACGGGCGCCGAATGTGCGTTTGTTGCAAAATCCGGCACCAGTACTAAGGACCCAGAGGATGAAAACCGTTCGACACTGGTTATTGTTATCGGCGATGGCCAATTGATCGACGGGCCGGTGCAGGGTGTGAGTTACGTCTCAGGATCGCTATCGGGAATCACCGGTAGCGGGGGAGAGTTTCAATACGAAGTGGATAACAGCATTCGCTTCTTTATCGGCGATATCGCGCTCGGTGAGGCGACGCCGGGAAAAGCAATCATCACTCCCCTGGATCTGGTGCCCGGCGGTACACTCGAGACGCCGGCGGTGATCAATATTGCCAGGCTGCTGCAATCCCTGGATTCGGTACCCGGGGATGGCAGGATAAGCGTGCCCGGCAATCTGCGGTCAGCTGCCGTTCAGTCCAATGAGAACGTCGCTGCATCGATCCGCTTTCTGGATTTTGCCGATGAGACCGCTTTCGCCAATGCCGCCAGCCAGCTGATAGCCACGTTGACTGCTTCCTATCCCTTTACAGCTGTGCTGGTTGATCCGGACAGTGCCCGCGAGCACCTGAGTCAGTCCATTAAGAATCGCTAAAATGCCCGCGCGACGTGTTCCCTGATCCTGCGGTAGCCGGCCGGGCCTCTCGATAGGACATGGCTTTCAGTTGACATCAACAGACGGGCCGCACGGCTGCGGCCTTCCCCATGGAACGGGGAGCTGCCGCCACCGTTTAAAAAGTAACGGTAGGCCGCCATCACAACGCGCAACGGGGCGTGTGTCGCCGCCCAGCGATCCGCTTCCCGCTCCTCTTGCTGAATGGAAATGTCGTTGCGTTTGTGGTGACGCAACTCCAGGTGCCCATACTCGTGATAGCGATAAAACTCGCATAAGGTTCGGCCGGCGTGGTGGCAGAGGACGGGATTATAGAGTATGACCGGTGCCTGCCCGGGCTCCGTATGCACGGCGGCGATATCGGGTAAGGTGAGATCGGCGCGTTCCTCGACCTCTTGCATGGCCTGTGCTGACCAGGTAATGAGGATTCCTGCCGGGGTGTAAAGTAACAAGATAGTTAATCTGGCGAACAAGACTCTTCCCAGTTGTGTCTTCAAGCTATCGACCTCCTATCGGTCTGCTAGTGCCTAACTTTACTACATAATTTAGAAAATACCACAGCTATTCGCATGTTTTTTCCGCGGGCATAACGGGATCGGTGCCGCTGCTGCATTTGCATTTTTATGCTGATCTGTCGTTCGCCGCGATAAAGATTATCGCCCATGTGACCGACACAGAGGTTGACCACCGCGGCAGGGAAGGACGTGCTATGGACACCACCGACAACCGTTTTATCCGCAGGCAACTGGATGCCATGCATGAGGCGGAGCGTAAAATCGTCTACCTGTATGCAGAGTCCTGTTTTCTGAATATCCAGATCGTGCTTGGCAATGTTTCCAATATGGATAGGCTGGAACAACTGGCCGATGCGCTGGTACAGGCGGAGCGGCAGTTCCAACTGTCGCGGGCTGCACTGCATCGCCTCGGTGTTCCGAGCGCAGAGATGGCAGGTCTGAGTGAGCAGCAGCGGCTGGAGTTATTCGAAGTTCAATTCAAAGATCCCCATGCGTCTTCCAGCTTTCTCAGGGGGCTGTTCGAACGCTCGGATTTGCGCGACATGCTCGACGATATCTCTGCGCCGTTTCCGGCGGGGATACCGAATTAGCCGGTGCGGCTAGATCTTGATATAAGTCCAGCCTTCGGTTAAACGCTGGATCAGGTAATCAGCCGCCGAAAGGGCGAGTGCCCCCCGGGTAATGAGCGGGTCGGTGCCGTCTCACCCTCGAAGGAAGATTTTATCCATTCCTTGGCGTTGCGCAGATCACAGACGCGTTCGCGGAGGGTCTCATCGTTTTCCATCCTCACCAGCAGATCGCGTTGTTCAGGCTGGTTGAGTTCGCCATCGACAAAGGCGTGCAGGCTGTGTTCGAGTTCAGAGCCAGAGTGTTTCATTTTACCCTCCGAAGATAGCTTGCTTCGAAAGGACGTTGTGATCGAAAGTTAGCGAGCACCCTCTGTAGCGAGTGTCTCGACGTGTGTAAGCGGCTCATGACGGTACCGATCGGGATGTCCAGTATCTCGGCCACCTCCGCATAGGAAAACCCGGCCAGGTCGACCAGTGTCACTGTCTGTCGTTGACCGGGCGGCAGTTTAACAATAGCAAGCCGTACCCGATCGACAATCTCCAGCTCACTGCTGCGGGTTTCCGCGTCCTGTTCGCTGCAGATATTCATCTTTTCGACATCGACGGTGGTGTGTGTGCGCCTCAGATACTGTTTCCAGGAGTTACTGAGGATGGTGTACATCCACGCGTTCAGGCGCTCGTGATCGCGTAACTGAGGGTATCGTTGCAGCGAGATCATCAGCGTGTCCTGAACCAGGTCATCGGCCACCATGGCGTCACCACTCCAGGCCAGCGCCACACCGTACAGTCGGTCCCGGTTCTCTGCGATCCTCTTGCGCAGGCAATTGCCTGTAAGAAATCCACTAATCACCTTATCCCGCCTCCTGAAGATGCCGTGTTGCCCTGGTTTATTCGTTATTTATTGTGCTTGAATCATTCGGCCGTAGCGGCTCTATCCTTATGATTGTCATGCTGTGAATTTAGTTCAAAGGCCAATGACTGACAGTCTGATATTTAAGACATTTCCGAGTCACAAGCTTGGCAAGCATTGAACCGACACAGCTGGATTACGCAAGGCTGTGCAGTTGCTACCAACTATACGCTTTTTCCCGACGCAGACAGTGAGCAAAGATGCAGCTCATAACCTCACTTCATGGCTATGCCTCAATCCTTGATCGGACGGTAAGCAACTGTGGAAGCTATTGATTATTTTGTCTGATTTAAATAGTTCGAATAAAACACCAGGGTGATGTCTCTATAGCTAGTCAGGAGTGCCATGCTGTTTGTGCAGCGTGTCTGTGATATAAGGAAATGGCGATATTAATCACTACAAAATTGAGTTGTGAGGAGAATTCGGATGAAGACATTTAAACTTACCGGCCTGGCGTGTGGGCTGGGCCTTGCCATGTGCGCCGGCGGGGTGTCAGCACACGACATCGACGAGGCCGGCGAGCCCG
>JAUXDG010000255.1 GCA_030618475.1 Gammaproteobacteria bacterium
CCATTCATCTCTAATATTAGAGTTTATTGTGATCTGACCCCGGTTTTTGTTTTTACTGTACGCTCGACGGCCGCACGAGCATCTCCCGTACTCATTAGTGAAAGAGTCAGCCAGGCAGGGTGTATGCTTTGTCCCGACAGTTTGTCTTGAAGGGTGAAATATTGAAGCGGAAACACGCTGAATACGATACCGGTGCCGTCGCCGAGTTACTGGAGATCATGTCACGTCTGCGTGATCCGGACACAGGTTGTCCCTGGGATCTGGAACAGAATTTCTCCACCATCGCGCCTTATACCCTGGAAGAGGCTTACGAAGTGGCTGAAGCCATTCAGCGTAATGACGCCACCGATCTTTGTGACGAACTGGGTGATTTATTGTTTCAGGTGGTGTTCCATGCGCAGCTGGCCCGGGAGTTGGGCTGGTTTGAGTTTTCCGATGTGGTGACGGCCATCAACCGGAAACTGATCCGTCGTCATCCTCATGTCTTTGCTGACGAGAGCGTTTCCGATGCCAGAGCGCAGAGCGAAGCCTGGGAAAAACACAAGGCCAGGGAACGCGCTGATAAGGGTGCAGATACCGATAGCGCGCTGGATGGTGTGCCGGTTGCGCTACCGGCTCTGGTGCGGGCACAGAAAATACAGCAGCGCGCTGCCCGGGTGGGATTTGACTGGACCGAAATCGGGCATGTGGTTGACAAGCTTGAGGAAGAACTGGACGAACTCAGGCAGGCCCTGGTGGCGGAAGAGTCCGCAGAACGCCTGCAGGAGGAGCTGGGTGATTTGATGTTCAGTGGTGTAAATCTGGCACGTTTTCTGGATGCCGATGCAGAAACACTGGTGCGCAACGCCAATCACAAGTTTGAATCCCGCTTCCGTGTCGTCGAGGCACTGGCGAAGCAAAAGCAGTGCAATCTACAGGACTGTTCTCTGGACGAGCTGGAATCGTTCTGGCGGAAAGCCAAAGAGACAATTGGCTAAGTTTTTGCGTAAACCGGGGTCAGAACACAATAAACTCTAATATTAGAGATAACTGTGTTCTGACCCCGGTTTAGTTTATGTACCGGTTTATGACTCCGGTTTACCGGTTTAAGGGAGCGTATCAGCCGGTTTGATAAATGTGCGAAAATCATTAAGGTGTAGCCCTTTGTGCTGGGCTTGAGTTGCTCTGCCTTTCGGCGTTGGGCACTACAGAACCTCGCACATCCGCCACAGCTGCCTTGCAGCTTCACTACGATTAATAAAACAGTTGGGGGTCCAGAATGGATGATTATCAGGCAGGCAGCGATGTGCTGTTCATTTTGCTGGGAGCCATCATGGTGTTGGCGATGCACTCAGGCTTCGCATTTCTCGAAGTCGGTACGGTGCGGGCGAAGAATCAGGTCAACGCACTGGTGAAAATTATTGCCGATTTCGCCATGTCGACCATTGCCTACTTTTTTATCGGTTTCAGTGTGGCTTATGGCGTTGATTTTTTCTCCGGCGCCGAGGTGCTGGCAGAAAAGCACGGCTATGAGTTGGTCAAGTTTTTCTTCCTGCTGACCTTTGCCGCTGCGATACCTGCAATAATTTCCGGCGGCATTGCCGAGCGTGCCCGTTTCAACCCGCAGTTGCTGGCAACTTTCGTGCTGGTTGCGGCCTTGTACCCGTTTTTTGAAGGGATTACCTGGAATGGGAATTACGGTGTCCAGGACTGGATTGCCTCGAAGTTCGGCGCCGAGTTTCATGATTTTGCCGGTTCGGTCGTGGTACACGCCATGGGCGGCTGGGTCGCGCTGACAGCCGTTTTGTTATTAGGGCATCGTCATGGCCGCTATGACAAGGACGGTCGGGTTAATGCCCACCCGCCTTCCAGTATTCCGTTTCTGGCGCTGGGTGCCTGGATACTGTCGGTCGGCTGGTTCGGCTTTAATGTCATGTCGGCCCAGACCATTGATGCGGTCAGTGGCTTGGTGGCGGCCAATTCGCTCATGGCGATGGTGGGCGGCATACTCGCGGCCCTGTTCGTGGGTAAAAACGACCCGGGTTTTGTGCATAACGGGCCGCTGGCGGGCCTGGTGGCGGTGTGTGCCGGTTCGGATGTCATGCATCCTCTCGGTGCACTGACCACCGGTGCTGTTGCCGGAGCCCTGTTTGTCTGGCTGTTTACCCTGACCCAGAATCGCTGGAAGATTGATGATGTGCTCGGTGTCTGGCCTCTGCACGGCTTGTGCGGCGCCTGGGGCGGAATCGCCTGTGGCATATTCGGCAGCACGGCACTGGGCGGAATGGGTGGTGTCAGCCTCATGTCGCAACTGGTGGGGACGTCTTTGGGCATCGTTATTGCGCTGCTGGGTGGTTTTGTGATTTACGGCGCGATCAAGGCGACTATCGGGCTGCGTCTCGATCAGGAGCAGGAATACCGGGGTGCCGATCTCAGCATTCACAACATCGCGGCAAGCCCTGAATATGACCGCTAACTTACGCACGCCTTAGTAACAGCATGGGGTACAGACTTTCCAGAATCTACACCCGAACCGGTGATAAGGGCACCACCGGTCTGGGTGACGGCACCCGCGTCGATAAAGACAGCCTGCGCGTGGAGGCGTACGGTACTGTTGACGAACTGAACAGCCTCATCGGCATGCTGGCGAGCTATAAGGTGCCCGAAATCATCGCCAGGCAACTCACCGATATCGAGCATGACCTGTTCGATATCGGCGGTGAACTCTCCATTCCCGGTCACAGTGTGGTATCGGACAAACAGGTGGAACAGCTGGAGCAATTTCTGGACACCTTGAATGCGGATCTCGAACCCCTGCAGGAATTTATACTGCCGGGAGGAACGGCCGCCGCAGCCGTTTGCCACCTGGCGCGTACCGTTTGCCGCCGGGCCGAACGCAGAGTCGTCAGTCTGGCGCGAGAGGAAACAGTCAATGCGGCCAGCTTGCGTTATCTGAATCGGTTATCCGACCTGCTGTTCGTGTTGGCGCGCAGCCTGAATCGCGCCGAGGGGGTTAAGGATGTTCTGTGGAAACGGGGACGTCAGGGCCGCGGAATTTGACGTCGTTTAATCTGCATCAAGGATTCTGTTTTCTCGAAACGCGCGCGCCTGCTGCAGTTGATCACACAGACGCTGGGCGCCTTCCAGTACCCGTGGTGTGTGGCGTTGGATCAGGTCAGGCGGTACAAAATACAGGTGCTTGTGTTTCACTGCGTACAGCTGCGGCCAGTCAAGCCACTGATCCAGCCATGGCGGGCGTTGTTGCGTGGTGCCACTGGCAATAATCACCTCAGGATCGGCTATCAGCACCGCTTCGCGATCGACCGCTGCGGCAAGGGCTGCAAGGTCTGCGAAAATGTTTTGCCCTCCGCACACGCGGATAAGCTGACTGATTAAATGCTTACCACCGACGGTCATCAGGGGTTGATGCCAGATTTCATA
>JAUXDG010000253.1 GCA_030618475.1 Gammaproteobacteria bacterium
CCGCCGATCATGGGCGCCGGGGGCTTCATCATGGCCGAATTGACCGGCATGCCCTACTCGCAGATCATGCTGGTCGCCGTGTTCCCCGCTCTGATGTATTTTTTCAGCGTTTTTGTCATGGTCCACTACGAGGCCAAGAAGCACAACATTGTCGGTGAGCGATCCGAGGTCAGCGCCATGGAGATCGTTCGGCGCGAGTGGTTCTACGTCCTGCCGCTGGTCACCATCACCATCTTCATGCTTGCCGGTTACTCGCCGGGTTATTCGGCGGTCCTGGGCGTGCTCACCTGTATCGCCGTGAGCTGGCTGCGGGTTGACACCCGCATCGGCCTCAAGCGGTTCCTGGAGGCGTCGCGGGCGGGCACCGAGAGCAGCCTGAAGATCGGCGCCACCGTCGGCGTGATCGGCATTATCATCGGTGTACTGACCTACAGCGGCCTGGTGCTCACCTTTGCGGACATCGTCATCGAACTCGCCGATGGCCGTTTATTCCTCACTATTCTGCTGATCGCGCTGGCCTCACTGGTGCTCGGTATGGGCGTGCCGGTTACCGCCGCCTACCTGATCACCGCGGTGGTGGCAGTTCCCGCACTCACCCATTTGGGGGTTAACGAAATTGCCGCACATATGATCGTCTACTGGTTGTCGCAGGACTCCAATATCACACCGCCGGTCTGTATTGCGGCGTTCGCGGGCGCGACCATCGCCAAAGCCAACATGTGGAAGACCGCCTTCACCGCATTCAAATTTGCCAAATTTCTCTATCTGGGCGCCTTCCTGTTCGGTTATGTTCCAGGGTTTTCCCTCAACGGCAGTAGCACCGATATCCTGGTGGCCTTCGTGCTTATCTTTTTTGCTACTTGGGCCTACTCCTGGTTATTGAGTGGGATCTGGTTGAACTGGTTCAAGAAGAGCGCCAGCTAGGAAACCATATACGGACTTAGGCTGATACCGGCTCAACACATTCCGGCCCGTCATTTGCCGGGCTGTTCACGAAGCGGCTGATCCGATAAATCTCCAGGCTTCCCGCATAGGGTACCAACAGGGATTCCAGCTGCGCGCGGTTGTAATGAGCCGGATTCAACCAGGGCCTCGGCGTCAGTAATCAGGTTGTAACGGCCACACACGGTCAGGTGCCGGGATCATATCCGTCTACCCAACTGGCGAGCGGTACAATTTCCGGTGGCTCTCCGTTGGCATGGAAGTAGGAATCTACAGCGAACAGCCTGTTGCTGTCTTTTTCGATCAACACTGCCGTATTGTGGGGGAACTGCAAGCTCACTAAACCGCGGTGTTTCGGATAGCCAACGCTGTGCCAGTGCAATAAGCCCTTTTCCTTCATCAAGATTAGATAAATCGTTGTATTGGTCGCTTCGGCAACGCAGTCCAACTGGCGAGTGCCTCGGAAAGACCCCCGGTTACGAGGCTGATCATCAAACGTGCCAGCCTGATCACCGACCAGCTGTTCCAGCCTGGCGATTGCTTGTGCAATTTGTGTGCGCTCGGATTCACTGTCTGTTGCCGGAGGCTGAAAAACCCTCTGTACGCTTTGCCAGTCGTTCTCGGTCAAATGAACGGAAGTGGTTTCATCACAACTCACCTGATTGCAAATCACAAACTGAGAGTATGATTCCGGAACCGCAGCGTACAGGGACAGGTAGCGTTCCGGTTGCTGGTGCGAGGTCGCACAAGACGACAAAAGGATGCTTACAGAGATTGCCGCAGGCTGTATCCATCGACAGATAGTCATATACCCCCCAACTCATGCACGGCTGGCAGCATAAGAAATTCAACGGCATTTTTCCAGGCAAGCCGCCCGGACACAGTATCGGCCAATGTTCCTACTGCAGAACAGAGCCAGTATATGAAAATGTGCTGAAGAATGTTTCCACAATCTCATCACGACAACGCGACAGGCAGCTGGCAAATCGCCGCTCAATATCGGCGTGCAGATGGGCAATCTGTTCGGCGCGATCTGTTGCGCGACTGGCGTAACCTGGTGATTCGGGCAGATTTAACAGCAGGGTCAGGGCGATATTCAATTCAACCGGAACTTCAGCCACAGCTGAGCCAAGCACCGGCTGCAGAGGACCGATACTGCTTGCCTCCCTTATCAGCTCAAACGCCCTGCCGATCCCCTCTCCTGCCTCGCTGGCCCCACCACTCAGAATCGTCTGTTGATGGGCCCAAACGGCATCTGCCGTACTGCCTCCCAGCTTATCCCGAACCAGCAGCATATAGTTGTATAATGCATACAGCCAGACACCCGTCGAGAAAACATCCCGGTAGATTTCGTCGATCTCGCCTTCCGCCTTACAGCAGTCAAATGGATCTTGCTGCTCGCCCAGGTACGCGATAGGCAACACGGCCAGGCGATAGGTATCCACCTTTAGCTCACTCTCCATAACCTGACCCCCTGTTGTTGCTGGCCACGCAAGCTGCGCGCAACCCTATGGACCGATACCCTACCTGAAACCTTTTACTGTCGGCTTATCCGAACACGCCAGAAGCTTGTCCAGCTGCACCCACAGGCAAAATCAGCTAAGTACTGGTTGAACATGTCACCAACTAAACAAAAGTCTTTTACGATAAATAACAGCAGGATAAAGACATGAACTGCCTTTATCCCTTGAGATTTCAGGGTAACTGCGATGAATTCGAATGGCTGATTCGGTAAACTGCTTTGAATATGCTGGTGACGTCAATCAGCGACAGTACAGGAATAACAAACGGGGAGACCTTAATGGATTTTGCGCATACCCTCGGGTTGAACGAGCCGGCCGGGAATCCGGAAGAAGAGCGCAAGAAGCTTCAGCTCTATATCAACCTGAAACTGGCATCTTCCGGACAACCGACCTGCGTTCCTGAAGAGGAAGCACGCTTCTTCGGTATTTCCCAGGACCTGCTGAAAAGTTACCGTGAAAAGAACCGCCTGCTGGTGGATTATCACTGCTGGGTGGACCAGCGCATCCAGGATTTCCTGATTCTCTATTTCGAGGACCTGGAACTCGACGCGGTGCCGACACTGCCGACCCAGACATTCATTCTCGACCGCTACGGGGTATCACGCGAGCTATCGATACCGATGGGTAAAGACGAGTTTCACTCTGACATTGTCTCCAGTTATCGCGTCAAGCAGGGTGTACTCCACAACCCGGCCAGTGACCGGCGCACCAGCAAGGGTTCCTTTCATATCAGCGAAGGTGGTCTACCGATACCAGGCGATAAAAAGGCGGTACCCAAACGTACCTTTGCGCACATGCTGGAGCAGGCGCTCAATCCGCCGCAGGAACTGCTGACTATTCCCTTTACCGCGAGCTTGCCAGAGCCTGCGCACATGTTCGTATCATTGTTACTGCGTCCGATCGTCTGTCCGGAAATCCCTGGCAGAGAAGCGGAAAAGTCGATGGAGATTCAGTTCTTTGCACCCGGCAACCTGGTGAGCAACCTGGATTTCGTGGAGAGTATTTTCGGCAATGGCGGCAACCCCTATCTTGCCGAATTTGACTCTGCATTG
>JAUXDG010000126.1 GCA_030618475.1 Gammaproteobacteria bacterium
GAATCGCCGATAGGCGAGAGAGGGTCCCCTGGGGGAGAGGGTCCTCCAGAGGAGCCTCTCGGAATGTCCCATTCCTCACCTTCTGCCCTGGGGCATGTGGTTAAGGTTTCGGGAAATCCAGGTTGGTCCGGACAATCAAGCCATCAGCGTTTTCAGCTTGTTGATGGCATTCTTTTCCAGCTGACGGATACGTTCGGCTGAGACCCCGAATTGATCGGCCAGTTTGTGCAGGGTGGCTTTCTGATCGGCCAGCCAGCGCTGCTCGAGGATGGTCCGCGAGCGCTCGTCGAGCTTCGCCAGAGCATGGTGAAGACGGCCGCTGCTCTGCTGTTCCCAGTCCGACTGTTCCAGCGCCAGAGCCGGGTCGGCGCTTCCCGGTGCAGTGAGATACGTAGAGGGTGTCAGTCTCAACTCGTCGTCATCGACCGCCACGACCGGATCAAAGGAAATGTCCTGTCCGCTCAGGCGGGACTCCATTTCCAGCACCGTTTCCGGGCTGACGCCCAGGTCTTTAGCAACCGATTCGACTTCGTCACGACTGAACCAGCCCAGACGCTTTTTTGAACTGCGCAGATTGAAGAACAGCTTACGCTGGGCCTTGGTTGTAGCCACTTTGACGATGCGCCAGTTGCGCAGGATGAACTCGTGAATTTCCGCTTTCACCCAGTGCACAGCAAACGACACCAGCCGTACGCCGACGTCGGGATTAAAACGTCTCACCGCTTTCATCAGGCCAATCCCGCCTTCCTGAATCAAGTCAGCAAGTGGCAGTCCGTAGCCGCTGTAACCGCGCGCAATCTTGGCCACGAAACGCAGGTGGGAAACCACCAGCTCGCGCGCCGCCTGCAGGTCATCTTTATCACGCAGGCGGATGGCCAGTTCCTGTTCGCGCTCGGCACTGAGCACCGGAATCCGATAAATCTCACGTAAATAACTGCCCAGCTGCCCGCTGGGGACAGGCAGGTTCATTGCAGTTGCCGTGACTAAGGCGTTATTCATAAAGGCCTCATCTCCAATTCGAATATGTGCAAGTTTAGCACTCTATGCATGTGAGTGCTAATTCTGAAAAAAGTTCAAGGGTTTTCAGTGAGTAATCACGGTCATAGTCGGATTCCGCAGGAACTCATTTGCTAAATCAGTGTGTTACACAGGTTCTATGGCGGCTAGATGGCGACCGACGGCAAGCCATGCACCCAGCAGACCGAGGCTGGTGCCCGCCACCAGTAGAGCAAGGCTCTCGGTCAGTGACAGGGTCTGCAGACTGAATCCGCTCTGATAGAGACCGGCGAGTTGACGCACGGGGCTATGCAGTTGCAGGAATGCCAGTTCCACCAGCAGGCCGGCCACAACGGCTCCCATAACACCGTACCAGAAACCGTTGTAGAGGAATGGCCGGCGGATAAAGCCATTGGTTGCGCCGATCAGTTTGGTGATTGCTATTTCGTCGCGACGGTTCTGGATTTCCAGACGGATGGTGTTGCCTGTGATCAGCAGTACCGCCAGTCCCAGCAGGGCGGCCATAACCCAGATCGAGCGGCGTACGATATCGACAATGGCGTTAAACCGCTTGACCCATTGCAAGTCAAGTTGTGCCAGTTCGACTTCAGGGAACGTGCGCAGTTTTTCCAGCAGAAGCGCCACAGATTCGGCGTCTGCCTGTGTCCGCGCCGGTTTAATGGTGATGACGAAGGGTAAAGGGTTTTCATCCAGTGTGTCGAGTGCCTCTCCAAAACCGGACAGCTCCCTGAATTCCGACAGGGCCTGATCGGGTGTGATGAGCTGCAGGCTGTCTATTTCAGGCCACTGCTGCAGCCTGTTTTGCAGCGCCTGGGTCTGCTGCAATGAAACGGTTTTATGCAGAAACACGGAAAAGCTGGCGCTGCCGTCCCATTGGGTACTGAGCCGTTGCAGGTTACCGGTCAAGAGATAAAGTCCGGAGGGTAGTGCCAGTGCAATCCCGATCACCGCAGCCGTCATCAAAGAAGCCAGAGGCGATCGGTACAGGCGGCCCAGGCTGTTCAGCGCGACCTGGACATGACGTACAAAATAGTTTCGCAGCAGCTGGGCGGGTTTCACGGGCTGTTATGTGCCCTGCTTCCCACCAGGCGCCCCTGATGTAAGATGATCTGTGTGTAGGGCATAGTGGATATCAAGTCCAGGTCGTGGCTGGCGATCAGCACTGTAACGCCGACCTGGTTGAAATGTTCAAATAACTGCATGATATCGTAAGAAAGTTCCGGGTCGAGATTGCCGGTAGGCTCGTCGGCTAACAGCAGTGGCGGTTTGTTAACCACCGCCCGGGCAATGCCGACGCGTTGCTGTTCACCGCCGGACAGCATGATGGGGAAAGCGCGTTCCCTGTCGAGCAGCCCGACCTTGTCGAGAGCAGCACGTACCCGGCGGCTGATACCCTGATGGCGGTAGCCGGCGATAACCAGCGGTAGCGCCACATTATCGAATACCGTGCGGTCGAACAGCAGCCGGTAATTCTGGAAAATCATACCGATTTTGCGGCGAATATAAGGGATTCTTCGTTTTGGCGTGCGCGACAGGTTTTCTCCGTCGAGGAACAACTGGCCACGTGTGGATCGTTCCAGTAGTGCAACCAGTTTCAACAGGGTGCTTTTACCGGCGCCGGAGTGCCCGGTAAGAAACGCCATGGCCCCGCTATGCAGATGAAAACTTATCCCTTGTAAGGCTTCCTTACCTTCCGGGTAACGTTTGCAAACGTTGTCAAAACGAATCATTTAGTTGTTTTCAAAAAGCGCATCGACAAAATCGGCGGCCACAAATGGTCGCAGGTCCTCGATCGCTTCACCGACACCGATAAAGCGGATGGGAATACCGAGCTGCTTGGCGATCGCAAAAATGATACCGCCCTTGGCGGTACCGTCGAGCTTTGTGAGCGTAATGCCGGTCAGCCCAACCGTCGCGTTGAACTGTTGCGCCTGGTTGAGGGCGTTCTGACCGGTACCGGCATCGACCACAAGCATCACCTCGTGGGGTGCGCTGGCATCCAGTTTGCCGAGTACCCGCTTTATTTTTTTCAGTTCTTCCATCAGGTTGGACTGGGTGTGCAGGCGCCCCGCGGTGTCTGCGATTAAAACGTCGACCTTGCGTGCCTGTGCCGCCTGCAGGGCATCAAAGATGACCGAGGCGGAATCGGCGCCCTGTTGCTGGGCAACAACCGGCACCTGATTGCGCTCACCCCAGGCTTGTAACTGTTCCACCGCCGCGGCACGAAAGGTATCGCCGGCAGCCAGCATGACCGATCGCCCCTCGTCCCGCAGGCGGCGGGCTATTTTACCGATGCTGGTGGTTTTGCCCGCACCATTGATGCCAACCATCAGTAATACAAACGGTTGTTCCGATTGCGGGATTTGCAGGGGTCGATCGACGGGGGCCAGCATGGCTTGCATGTCATCGTGCAGCGCTGCCAGCAGCGCATCAGGGTCATTGAGCTGTTTGCGTGCGACTCGCTGCGTGAGGTCCTGGATGATACTCTGCGTGGCTTCCACACCAACATCTGCTGTCAACAGTTGAGTTTCCAGGTCCTCGAGGAGTTCATCATCGATCTGCTTGCGGCCCACCACCAGATTGGCAATACTTTCGGTCAGGCCGCTGCGGGTTTTCGACAGGCCGGCCTTGAGGCGGCCGAACAGGCCCGCTTGTTTTTCCTTGCCAGGCTGACCTTTTTCGGGTGTCGAGGAGTCCTGAGATTTGTTTTTGCCGAAACCAAACATCATTCTTACTGTCCAGATAGGTCTGCGTATCCTATCATTCCCGCGGAACTCGACCAATACTGCAGTGGTCAGGTTTCGCTAACTGGTTGCAAAAAAAGGAGTACAGAATGCGAGGAATGCTCGCGCTTGTCCTGGGTCTGTTTTCTGTCGTTTCGTTCGCAGAAGGCTTGATCCATGAATATAAACTTGATAATGGTTTGAAACTCATTGTGAAAGAGGACCACCGGGCGCCGATTATGGTTTCACAGGTCTGGTACAAGGTGGGGTCAAGTTACGAACATGACGGCATTACCGGTGTCTCACACGTTCTGGAACATATGATGTTCAAGGGCACCAAGGCGATTCCCAGCGGTGAATTTTCGCAAATCATCTCCGAAAACGGCGGTCGTGAAAATGCCTTCACCAGTCAGGATTACACGGCTTATTTTCAGACCATGGAGAAAAGTCGTTTGCCGGTGAGCTTCGAGCTGGAAGCCGATCGCATGCGCAACCTGACAATTCCGGACGAGGAATTTCTGAAAGAAGTCCAGGTGGTCATGGAAGAGCGGCGTATGCGTACCGAGGATAATCCACAATCGCTGACCTACGAACAGTTCAATGCCACCGCATATGCCAGCAGCCCGTACCGGCTACCGGTGATTGGCTGGATGGATGACCTTGAAAATCTGCAGGTCGGCGATCTCAGGGACTGGTATCAAAAGTGGTACGCACCCAACAACGCCACGCTGGTCGTGGTGGGTGATGTCGATCCCGAGGAGGTCTATACGCTGGCGAAGAAACACTTTGGACCTCTCAAACCCAGTGAGATCTCTGCCGTCAAGCCCAGGCTCGAGATTGCTCAGCGTGGCCGCAAGGAAATCAAGGTCGAGGCCCCGGCCAAAGTGCCTTACCTGATGATGGGCTACAAAACACCCGTGGTGCTGACCGCGGAGCGGCCCTGGGAACCTTATGCCCTGGAGGTCCTGGCGGGTATTCTGGATGGCGGAGACGGTGCGCGTCTGGCCAGTGAACTGGTGCGCGCTAAGGAGGTGGCGGCGAGTGCCGGCGCTGGTTACGACGGCCACGACAGGATGGAAAACCTGTTCCTGCTTTCCGGAACACCCTCCAATGGGTACACGGTGAAGGACCTGGAAAAAGCACTGCTGGAGCAGGTGCAGCGCTTGCGTGAAACGCTGGCGGAAGCGGAGGAACTGGATCGGGTAAAAGCGCAAATACGGGCTGACAAGGTGTATGAGCAGGATTCGATTTTTTACCAGGCCATGCAGATCGGGATACTCGAGACGGTAGGGCTCAGCTGGAAAGATGCCGAACACTATCTCGAACGCATGGAGGCGGTTACCGCGGAGCAGGTACAGGCAGTTGCCAACAAGTATCTGGTGCAGGCTCGATTGACGGTGGCGGAGCTGGTGCCGCAGCCGATTGATCCTGATCAGCCACCGCGCACGGCCGAGGCTGCCCATGTCCACTAGGAAAACAATAATGATGCGTTCCAGTCATCTGTTTCTGATACTGATTGTGTTGATTTGGAGTACGGCTGCCCGGGCATTGCCCGAGATCCAGAGCTGGATGACAAAAAAAGGCGCAAAGGTGCTGTTCGTGGAAGCCCATGAATTGCCGATGGTGGATATTCGTCTGATCTTCGATGCCGGCAGCGCACGCGATGGTGAGCAATCGGGTGTGGCAAGTTTAACCAACGCGCTGCTGGGGCAAGGCGCTTCAGGCCTGAATGCCGATGAGATTGCACAGGGTTTTGAGCAAAAGGGTGCGAAGCTCGGTAGCGGTTCGGAACGCGACATGGCCTGGCTGTCTTTGCGCAGTCTGACAGACAGCAAGCTGTTGCAACCTTCGCTGGAATTGTTTGGCAAGGTGCTTGTTGAGCCGGACTTTCCAAAGGCAGACTTCAAGCGCGAGCAGCAGCGTACGCTGATCGGGCTGGAATATCAGAAGCAGAAGCCGAAATCGATTGGCAGTAAGGCCTTCTATCATGACCTCTACGGTGATCACCCTTACTCGAGTGATCCCTCCGGTACGAGCGAGACCGTCAAGGCTCTATCGGCGAAGGACTTGCGCGAGTTCTACCGGCAATATTACGTGGCGCGCAACGCCACGGTGGCCATCGTCGGTGATGTTTCCAGAAAGCAGGCGCAGGCACTGGCCGCCAGTCTTGCCGACGCCCTGGCGGAAGGTGGCAAGGCGCCAGCGTTACCCGATGTTGCTCAGTTAGGTGCCGGAAAACAGGAGTTCATCGAGCATCCTTCCACCCAGAGTCATGTGCTGATGGGAGCCCCTGGAATACGGCGCGGGGATCCGGATTACTTCCAGCTTTATGTCGGCAACCACATCCTCGGTGGCAGCGGACTGGTGTCCCGCATCAGCAAGGAAATCCGTGAAAAGCGCGGCCTTTCCTACAGCGCCTATAGCTACTTTGTGCCGATGAGGCGCGAGGGACCCTACCTGCTCGGCTTTCAGACGCGTAACGATCAACGTGAAGAAACTCTGTCGGTGCTGAGGGACACTGTGCAGACTTTCATCGACAAGGGACCCGCCGAAAAGGAACTGGAGTCGGCAAAAAATAATATCATTGGCGGTTTTCCCTTACGTGTATCGAGTAACGGAAAAATCGCCGAATACCTGGCGGTCATCGGATTTTATGATCTTCCGCTCGATTATCTGACTCGTTTCACAGGGAATATACAGGCCGTAACTGTGGAGCAGATTCAGGACGCCTATAAACGCCGCGTGCACCCGGATCGGATGGTAACCATTACCGTTGGTGGTGCGCTTAAGCCTGACGATAGCGATTCCTGATGTCCTGTACGCTCAATGGCAGCATCCCTCGGAATTGCTCCTGCATCCCATCCGAGGGGCCTGCTTTTGGTGCTCTACCTTCGTCCGTCCATTGGCTCGTGCTGCCGACGCTCCCGTAAAGGCATACCGCCAACCTTGCCACTCATGAGTGGCTGGAGACTGTTGACCTCCGCTCATGAGCTGCGCAACATGCCGGCTCATGAGTTCGAGATCCAACCAGGTGCGTATTATCGCCGGGCAGTGGCGCGGCCGGAAGTTGTCATTCCCGGATGCGCAGGGCTTGCGTCCGACTCCAGACCGGATACGGGAAACGCTGTTCAACTGGCTGGCGCCGCTGCTTCCGGGGGCCTGCTGTATTGATCTGTTTGCGGGTAGCGGTGCGCTGGGTTTTGAGGCAGCGTCCCGGGGCGCTGCACGCGTGGTGATGGTGGATCACAACCCTGATATCGTGCGCGCGCTGAGGCTAAACCAGCAGCTTCTGTGCGCAGATGTTATCGAAATATTTCAGCAGGAGGCGGGAAATTATCTTTCCGGCCGAAGCGGGCAGTTTGACCTGGTGTTTCTTGATCCACCCTTTAAGGATCCAGCCCTGCTGGAAAAGTCGATCCGGATGTTAACAGACTCAGGCAGCCTGAATGGGGGCGCCAGAATCTATCTGGAAATGCCGTCAAAGGCGCCTGAACCCGTGATACCGAAGTGCTGGGCAGTAGAAAAACAAAAAAAGGCGGGACATGTGGCTTACCGCTTGTACAGGAAGGTGGAACCCTCCAGGCCAGCAGCATCAGAGTAAATCCGCTGCAGCAACAAGGCGAACGCGCTTTGTGGGTGTTGAATTTCTGCCCCGGGCCGTTGTTGGACGCGTATCGAAAGTTTATGTTATACAAAGTAAAGAACAGGCTGTTTGCCGGCGTTTTTACAGTCACAGGCAGGGCAAAGAGCCGCTAGGAGCCTGTCGGACTTAGGTGTTCGTAGCGAGGCGAGTGGGAGAGTGAGGACAAATGGTCATGATTTTGAGGCGCATAGTGGGCCTACGCAACGAAAAATCAGGGGCATTTGGGCCGC
>JAUXDG010000078.1 GCA_030618475.1 Gammaproteobacteria bacterium
GCGGCCAGGAAGCGGGTGCGGTCCGAACGATTTTTTCCGGCAGCGCGGTCGGCTTGGACCATCTGCTGCTGCCAGTAACGTTGCTTGCCGGGATCATTGGCTTTCTCGTACAGTTTGACCAGTTGGTAGCGGGCTTCCATGGCTTGTTCTACAGGTCGGGGAAACTGTTTGACAAAGTGCCCGTAAGCCTCGATCGATTGCTTGTCGCGTCCCGCCTGCTGATACAGGGAAGCTGTCGTCCAGGCTGCCTCACGTCTCAGTAAAGGGTCTTTCTCGGTAGCGGCGATGCGTTTGAACTCACCTGCAGCGCGCAAAGGCTGATGATTTTCCTGGTACAGAACGGCCAGTTTACGGGTAACGTCAGCCTGCAGTTTGTGTTCGTGATTGCTGCGCCGCCAGCGTTCCAGGATAGCGATCGCATGCGGCCACTGCTTGAGGGCAATATAGGCCGCCGCGGCATCGTATTGTGCCGTTACATTGATGCTTGAGTCCGGCACGGTGTCGGCAATGCGCAGAAAATGCTCCGCTGCGCCGGACAGGTTACCGGCCTGTTTTTCCTGTTCACCCTGCTTGTAGATACTGGCAGCCAGTTTTTCCTGTAATTTCCCGTATAGTTTGTCTTGGTGGCTGGTGCGCGCCAGTACCTGCTGATAGGCGG
Source organism: Gammaproteobacteria bacterium (assembly GCA_030618475.1). GTDB lineage: Bacteria > Pseudomonadota > Gammaproteobacteria > DSM-19610 > DSM-19610 > Thiogranum. The sequence continues at coordinate 659 of JAUXDG010000078.1, forward strand.
TCTCGGCGCGCTGGTAATCTTCCAGATCAAACTGCGCGTGGGCGATGACGGTCCAGCCGGATAACTGCAGATCCTTGGCGGCAGCGGGGTTTTCAATGACAGGCTGTGCTGCGGCAATAGCCGCCGCATGTTCCTGCAATGCGTAAAGTTGTTGCGCTGCCAGCGTGCGCACGGGCAGTGCCTGTCTGTGAGCCGCAAACTGGCCGGCAAAACGCAGTGCACTGTTGATGCCGGCGCGATGCCAGCCAGCCTTACTGCGCCCCTTGAGGGTCGGTTCATGTTTCTGATAGGCCAGCAACGCTGCGTAACCGGCCTCGGCGGCCTTTTCATGTTGGCCGTAGGTATAGGCAGTGCGTTCATACTGGGCGGCTGCCAGCCCGTGTTGGCCGGAACCGGTGAGCAGTTCTGCATACAGGAAGTTCATGAATGGCGCTTGCTGGCTTTCCGGGAAGGAGTTCAGGTAGAGCCGGTACCAGCGCCCTGCTTCGGCATAGGCCTGCTGCTTATTCTGTTGTTGTGCCAGTGCGTGATAGTGACGGGCGACATCACGGAGGTGGCGTTGTACCTGCTGCATGACGTCCGGTGACTGCGCCGCGTCATGCTGTTTCCAGTAGTCACTGGCGGGTTCGTATCGTTCAATGAACGCCTGTTTCTCTTCCAGCACACGTTCGCTGAATCCGGCCTGCTTGTAGACGTCGATGACGCGGGACTGGAACAGTGGTGCTTCACGATGTTGCGGGTGTACGTCGGCAAACAGGCTGTAGGTTTCCGCGGCGTCGGTGAAACGTTCCTTGGAAAGGTGCAAGGCAGCCAGCTTGGCGTAGAGCAGAGGCTCGTAGGCACGATTGCCGTGCTGCCGGAAATAATCCCGTATTTCGTCATTGGGGCCGAGATAAGAAAAGCTCAGGCTGACAGCGCGCAAGCTGTCCTCCAGACGTTCCTTTTCGGCGCGCTTTATGGACTCCGGCAAAGAGGCGTTGTCGTGCCCGCCGATGGTCTTGTCGAGTAAGCGCATATAGGCGTTCAAGGCGGGTTCATAGCGGTGTTGCTTGAAGCGCGCCCAGCCGATTTTGTACAGTGCCTGCAGATGGAAGCTCGACTCTTTTCCCTGCTCTATAACTGCCTGGTAGGCTTTCTCGGCCTGCGCATAATCGCGTCGCACAAACAGATACTCGCCGCGGCGGAACTGCACTTCGTCGTATTTATCACCCGATTTGTATTTCCCTGTGTAGCTGGTCAGCGCCTGCATGGAAGGTTCGATCTTACCGCTTTGCTCATGGGAACGCGCCAGCTGGTACAGGGCACTGTCATTGCGCTGATGATCGGGAAAACGTTCGAGCAGTTCCGCATATAGTTCGGCTGCCCGCGATTGCCCGCCAGGGGCTGCGCCGCCCTCCAGCAGGCTGTCCTGCTCTTTGGCAAGGTGCAGGTCTGCCAGTCGGCGCATGGCTTCCGGCACAAAAACGTTATCCGGTGCCTCGTCGAGAAATGCCTCGTAGTTTCGCATGGCGGCATCCCGGCTACTGCTGGTATCTGTTGCTGTGATCTCGGGTAAATCAGTTTCAAGCAGTGAACCGATGGTAGGCTGCTTATCTTCATGACTGAACGGTGACAGCGCTGAGCAGCCGCCGAGTAACAGGATAATTGTCAGGGGCAGCAGCTGGCTGTGGCGCGTCATGGCTGTTCCCCGGATTGCTGGGCGATCTGGTCGTAGCTGCGTGCCAGTGCGTAGCGTGCCTGAATTCGGTAGCTGGCCAGACGTTGCCTGCGGCTCTCCAGTTCTTTCAGCGCCAGCCGTTGCAGCTGGTCACTGGTGTTGTTACGGCTGGTCTGTATGTCAGGCAACAGCGTCAGAATACGCTCGCGCATGACTGCGATGCGCCTGTCGTACCCGTCAAATCCAACCTTTACATGGTCCAGCGCCTCGCTAACTTGCAGGTGTTTCGAGGTGGCCTCGGTGACGGGGCCTTCGAGTGATTGCAACTGCTTTTCCACATCCCATAGACGTGCCTTGTAGTCGGCCTGGATTTGCCAATAAAGTATGCCTTGCAGCCAGCGGGCCTTTGCCAGCATGTTGGTATGGCGTGGTTCCGGAGCTAAGGAAGCCAGCGTTGCCTGAACTTTTCGAAGCGTTCTCCATTGCCTCTTTTCCTTGCCGGTCGCCAGGTCGAGTGGATCTCCACTACCGTGTTGGGCCAGCGTCAAGGATTGGTAATCCTGCCAGCGCTGGTACAGGGCTTTTGCCTCCTGTTTTTCAAGGCGCTGCCTGATCAGAGGCGCGCGCTGTTGGTAGGCCAGGCGCCGGGCATCGACCATGTCGTAGTACAGGTCGATATTTTCCAGCCACTGCTGCAGCAGTTGTTGGAGATAACCGAGATCGCGGTAGTCTTTCAGTGGTTCCTGAAAACTGTGGCTGGACAGTATATCGACCAGATAACGCCCGGAGGGAACACCCTCCAGTGTCGGCGTGTCGTGCAGCCATCCGCCGGAGTTGCCAGTGTCTGCCTGGCTTAGCAGCGACAGTAACTCACCCGACTGCGTACCCTGGATGGCCGCCTCCAACTGCTGTTGCTCTTCATCAAAATAGCCAATAGCCTGTTCATAGAAATAGATGGCGTGCTTACTGTCGCCAAGTTGGGCAAAAGCGTAGGGAACCGCCAGATGTGCTTCCTGTACCGGTGCTTCATAGCTGGCGAGTTCAAGCAGCTCCAGCCAGGGTGTCAGAGCCTGTTTGTAGTCGCCCTGTTCGGCGTCTGCCCAGCCCGCGCCCAGCAACGCGGCTTGTATAAAAGGACCTTGCAGGCGAACGCGGTTGAGATAATCCCGGGCCTGCCCCGCGTCACCCGCTCGTAGCAGTTCGTATCCCAGGCCCAGATTGGCCCGGTCACGCAGAGCGCGCAATTCTTCATTGTCCGCATCCACTTTACCCAGCTTGTCCAGAGTTTTTCTGCCTTCCTCTAACTCACCGGCACGCAACAGGGCAATACCGCGATTGATACGCAGGTATTCTTCCCATTCATCGGGTGCTCTGGTGTTCTTCAGTACGTCAGCGGCTTTGTCGTTCTCGCCCAATGCCATGTGTAAATTCGCGTTGAGCAGCGCCAGTTCAGTGCTGATGGACTTGTCACCAAGCTTGTCTATTTTCCGGAGGTTTCCCAGCGCCCTGCGGTAATGGCCGCGCTGGTAAGAAATTTTCGTCAGGTAATACCAGATCCGATTGCGCAGGTCTGCATCTGTGTTCTGGTCCAGAAGACGGTCAAACCGGCGTTCGGCCTGGTCGGGCATGCCATAGGAGAGTTGCAGGCCACCGAGCAGCAGTTCTGATTCATTGAGGTGGTGTTGCAGAAGGTTCTGTTGCCTGGCAACCATCAGATGGCTGATAGCTGTGAAATAGTCCTCCTGATAAAAATGGAACAGCACTTCACCATAGTGCAGGTCGAGTACCTGCTGCGGTTTGACCGATACCGCGTAGCTGCCGCTTGTCGTTGCCAGCCACACACAGAGCAAAAGGAACTGAAGCGGAAGCTTCGGCATCACCATTCCTTGATGTCGAATTCAGGCTGAAAGTTTTTGGTCTGGTCGACGATTTTCAGTTCAACATACTTGGGCCCGAGGCCTTTTTTGATCCTGGTGGTCGCGCCGCGTTTGTAGTCCCGCCCCTGTGGACCCTTGCCGGTAAAGAAAGCAACCAGTTCGTGTTCCCCGCTACGCAGGTTGCCAATATGAATACGTTGAACGCCGCCCCGTATCAAGGCGTCCAGCTCACGCCGGGTGTACAGGTAGTTGGCGACTTCCTTGCCATCGAGTTTGACTTGTACCGAATCAAGCTGGAAAAATTCACCAACGTTCATGGAGACGAATACCGAGACCTGTGTGTTGGACGGAAACAGCAGTTCTTCTTCCAACATGAACAGGTCCCTGTTCAGTTCCAGCACCTGCTGTTTGAGGGTCTGGACCTCCTCGTTGACACCGGTCTCGACCGCTGATTCCGGATCAGCCAGAAGCAAACATGGCCAGACTAAAAGCCCGGCCAGAATTCCCCTTAATAACGCTTTCATACGCCCTCCCTCGGCGTTTCGGGTACGTGCAGCTACCCACGTGTAGTATCATCGGTAGACGGGCCTGTTTTCCGAGCCCTCATTCGCACCCGGATTGTGAAACAGTTCACAGATCGAGGATTCGCGCTATCTACCGATGCCGATTCTCGTTTTGTACTCATGGAATTGAGGCAAGGTCTGTGCCAGATGCTGCTTCCTGGATAGAGCACTAGCTTCCGCACGCATTGCTAAGCAATGTCAGCAAAAGATTTGCACGTTGCAGGTTGTTAGCTGAAAACGACGCGGATACACCGGGACGCGGCGTATCGTTGAAAGCCTTTGTGCGCTAATGCGTGATGGGTGCCGCCGACGCCTTGACGCCGTTGCCCGCTTTTTTGGCGGGTTGCAGATTGTCCGAGTAATGCAGTTGGCCCTTCTGATCGACCAGGATAGCGTCAATGTCGGGCATTCGGTTGATCAGTTCAAGGCCGGGTTCCATACCCATGACGAATACGCTGGTCGACAATGCATCGGTGGTTGTCGCATCGGGTCCGATGATGGTGACACTCTGCAGTTCGCGGGCAGAGTCGCCGGTACCGGGGTTGATGATGTGATGGTAGCGGATGCCGTTCTCTTCAAAATAACGCTGGTAGTCGCCCGATGTCGACACGGCAACATCACGTAACGGAATGACGGCAGCCAGTTTGTCTTCATTTCGTGGATCACGCACGCCAATGGACCAGGGTCGACCCCAGCGGTCGCCAATCATTCGGCTGTCACCGCCGGCCGTTACCAGCGCCTGTTTGATGCCGAGTTCCTGCAGCAGGCTTATGCAGCGATCGACGGCATAGCCCTTTGCGATACCCCCGAGGTCGATATGCACACCGGGCCCGCTGAAGGCGATGGTACCGCTGTGCGGGTCGAGCACGAGCTTGCGATAGTTGATGAGAGCAGCGGCCCTTTCACGTTGAGTTTCGTCCGGCCGTATTCTGTTTCTATAGTCGTAGAGGAAACCGACGCTGGCGAAAGTGATGTCAAATGCGCCGCCGGTCATTTCGGAAAACTCAAGTGAGCGCCGAATCAGCGAAAACAGTTCTTTACTGGTCTTGAAGGGCTGCTGCTGTGCGGATGTGTTAAGCCGGGCCAGTTCGCTGGTTTCGATATAAGGGCTCATGCCGGTATCGATCCGACGCATCTCCCGCAGTACGGTATCAATACCCTGCCGGGCCAGTTCCGGATTGGCATGGAACAGCTCCACGCTGATCCGCGTTCCCATGATGTCTGCATCTTCGTGTAACCAGCCAGCACCGGCCGATTGCATGAATATCATCAGAGTCAGTAATAACTTACTAAGGAGTACAGAAGTTGGTCGACATAAGTTTTCTGGACACGCTGTGAATACATCCCTGTACGCTCGACGGCCGCGTCCATGCGGCCGACGGTCCCTCAAGCTTATGTCGACCAACTTCTGTAGTCCTTAGCACTAAACGAAGGCCGCCGAACTGTGAACTGCTGGCCTCGTCAGCACGACCTATTCTACATGATTTCAAGCTGATTATCTGGCGGGTATTCGCCACCCACACGTTTAACGATCAGGCGATCCGTAACTGCGCAAGCGACGCACGAGTTTCTCCTCCACTGATATCAGGGATAATAGTCAGTTCCAGCATTGTCAAGCCGTCGAGATCGACGACGTAGTCTTCGAGTTCGCGGCTCATACCCGGCGGGCTGAAGTTATACTGCTGACGCACGATCTCCCGGCAGGATGCCCCACCGTCCGGGGACCAGCGCAGCACGAATTCCTGCGTGCGTTCCCGCTCATCTTCCTGAAACAGCAATTGAATACGACTGATCCTGCGAGGCGTGTCAAACAGCAGGCGGATCGTCTGCTTACCGGCTTGTTGCGCGCGCCAACCAGACCCTGTATTCATTATCAATGCCGACTCGATCGGATGCCCGGCGTCCTCGGACGTCAGCTCTACCTGTACCAGGTGTTCCAGCTCAAGCCAGTCCTGATAATCGGCGGCTGTGATCCCTGGCGTGCCCTGCTGAATTATCTGCTTACGCATACGCGACCTCCTGCCCATGGCGAATTACAAATTCTCGCGGACATCCAAACGTATTACAACCATCACTATCAGTATCAGTATCAGTATCGCCATGCACAAGGGTTTTCATGCGTCAGTTTTTCTAAAGTTTATCTGACAGCTTCCGATAACGATATTAGTTATTCCTAATATTCTAACCTTTCGAGGGCGTCAGAGTGGGTACTAAGCATTCGTTTATACGGGGTGGAATTGCTGCTATCGCATTGCTCGGCAGCGTCGCTAACGGCTTTGCAAACGAGAAAGAGTTATGTGCACCATTCAAAAACACCAGGGTAGATCAATCACTTGTAGCCATGATGCTGACTGCTGCTGAGGAAGGCGGTCTGTATCTGATCCGCTCATCGACCTCGAGTGTCGGATTTTGCGCAAACAGTCTGCTCGGACGTATAGAGGCCGAATTTACGATTTTCCAGGGCGGCATATCGCTGCTGGCTTCATCGCCAGAGCATGAACATGGACAGACGCTGATCAGGGTCGATACTGACAGCCTGAAAACCAGCGACACGCTGGTTCAGTATCTGATCAAAAGCAAAGGTTTTCTAGACGTGGAAAACTTTCCGGAAATCTTGTTTGTCAGCACCGGCCTCACATGGACGAGTCGCAATGAGGGTAAGCTGGAAGGATTGCTGACCCTGCACGGAACAACCCGGCCGGTAAGCTTTACTGTCAATTTGCTAGGCCTGGACGATAGCCCCCTGCTACTATCCGATGAAGTCGAGGTCAAGGCTACCACGACCATTCGCCCCTCTGAGTTCGGTATCGATACGTTGCCGGAATTCGTGACCGATTCAGTCAGTTTGTGCATGCGCATTAACGCGGTTCGTTATTCCAGCTGATTACGCCGCACATACGTCTCTATCGGAAAAGTAAACTCTGATCGGCATTGCAATGATACCGGCTTGAATTGACCTTCTCGCTGCCCCTTGGATACGCAATGCTGCCTATAAGCACTACTGGTGCCCGAGGATAGCCAATTAAAGGAAAGCATGGCCAGGCGCTCACTTGAACGCTTGGAATTGTATTCAATATTTATCTTACAGAGTGCCAAATCGATAGTCTCCGACAGTTTTTCATTGGGCCTGGCCGAATCGGAATTCGGCTCGACATAGACGTGGTACCTGCTTTCCTCTTCATCAGCCAACGCCATTATAAAAACAGGACTGATAGCATGCTGTTTCAATACCTCTTCCACTGCTTCAAGCATTTGGTGCTCGTATAATTTTTCACCAGTAATACTGGTTACACCGCGCCCTTTCTGCACAAAACGCAAGGTCGGCGTATTGTGAAAACCACCAACCACACGGACAATATCATTCATGAAGTAGCGGTATAGGCCTGCCGAGGTCGTAACAATCAGGTAGTACTCACTCCCCTCTTCCAACTCATGCAAACGCACAGCACGTTTTCCACCGGTCTCCCACTCCCCGCGTTCAACAAACTCGTAAAAGTGCTGGTTGACCATCGGCAAACCGGCGCCTGTTGCCGGATCAACAGTGACGGTTGCGCGAAGCTCGCTGGCAAGGATCCCCAGATCTATAACGCGTGTATTAGGGGGGAGCACCTTCTTCAGCGCTCCCACTGCCACCCCACAACTTCCGCCCGTCCAGATGGTTGCCAGCCTGATATTTGGCCACAACATGTCATAACTGAGTTCTGTTTCTGATGCGAGCTGGCGCAACTGCCCGGCACGCTCCGGGCAGGCATTCAATCGGCCGGCGAGTGCCGCCGAAACATCCGCATCCAGCCCGCCCAGACCACGCATATCGCCATATTCCAGACTTTCGATAAACGCATCTCTGGAATCATTTAATACCGAAAGCAATTGCAGGAAAGATGATGCATTTGCGCCCGCGAGATAGGTGATATTCGGCTCGGCCAGCGCCAGTCGCAACATGACCCGGTATTTCAGTGCGTGATCGGTGATCGCACTGACTTCCGCCGGAACAACATAATTCGCACGCACCAGACGCGGCATACTGGCGTACAGGTGGCCAGAGACAGAGCCGTAGGGAATGCCAGAGGGCCTGTGCCCCTCAACTGCTGGACTGGCGACACCAAACGCCTTGCCTTCAAAGGCATCCGGGCAAGTCTGATACATCATCAGAGAAAATAACTGCTGCCCTTCTTTATATTGCTGCAGTGTGCTGCCGAGGACCGGAATGTATTTGGGCTCCCCGGTTGTTCCACTCGTAACGGCGTACATAAAAGGTGGTTCAACGGTAAGTGCAGCGTGTTCACCTGCCTCCTGCGCTTCTATATAGGGACGCAAAGACTCGTAATCCTGGACCGGCACGCACCGAGTAAAGTCACTATACGATTGGATATTCCCAAATCCGTAATCTTTTCCGAAGCGGGTTTCCCTTGCCTGACGAATAAGACTCTCCAACAGGGCCTCCTGAATGGCTTTAGGATGCACTGTTGCGCGCACAAATGGCTTCCAGATTGAGCGATGTATCCACTGCATGTGACCGCTCAGCAACAGGCCATAAAGCCATTGCCTCAACTTCTTTACCGGAACATCGAAATCTGCAATCCCCTGTGTAAAAGGTGTCATCAGCTGATCGACAAAGCAGCCCGGATAATGCCGATTCTTCAGACCCAGTTCACCCACCGTACGCTCGTTGGGCAGAAAACGCGTACCAAACAGAAGATCCCAGATAATGACATTGTTACCAAAATTGGTATTGGATTCCTCTGCAAGACGCGAGTGATGCCAGCGATGCAGTTCGGCACTGCTGATTACATAGTTCAGCAATCCGAAACGCAGCTTTATATTGGAATGCTGGAAAAAACCGTTGATGGCATAAAATACAAAATAGAGCGAAACCACCGCCTCTGAAACACCAAACAGTATGAATGGCAGCGTATCGAGCAGGAACTGCAAGGCTTTTTCTATTGGATGAAAACGCCCCACATTTAACCAGTACAGCCGTTTGGGCGAATGATGGACCGCATGCAGGCGCCAAAGCCATGGAATCTTGTGTGATGCCAGATGCAGCCAATAACGAAGAAAGTCGGCTCCCAGAATCATCATGACAGCTTGCACACCGATGGGAAGCCCTTGGGGCCACCCATTAAAGAATGGTGCGTTTGACTGACCCACAGCATCAAGCGCACTGAGAACTACCGCAAACGCCAACAGCTTGGGCACTAACATTTGCACCAGGACCATGTACATTGCGTCCTGCCCGACTTCATACCGGCCTGGTTTCCATTTGGCTTCATTAGGGAAACGTAGTTCCAGAAGCGTCACCATCAGGGCACCGATAAAAACAGGTATAAAAGTACTGACGAGCATGGACTGCCCCAGATCCAGCAACTCCATGTGGATCAAAACACCCAGCGTGATGGCACCAGGATAGGCTAACCATGGCATATATCGGTCGAGAACAGCGTTCACTGCAACGGCACTCCTTGTCCAATTCGATAGTGATAATGTCCTATGACTAAAACAATGGATGCCAGCACCAGATGGAAGAACGCAGGAATTGGTGTCGCAAACCAGGACACTGATGACAGCAGGGTCAGCCCCAGGATCAATCGAAGTAACATGACAATGAAATAGACGCCTCCCAAGATAAACAGCCGACGCCCGACCCGACGATTGGGCTTGAGTGCTGCCATGCCAATTTGCCTGATCATTATCATGACTACGAAGATGATCAGTATTTGGGAAGCCAGCAAGAGCGGATATGACAAGCTGCTACCCTGCCATTGTCGAAATTCGGGTAACCAGCCTACTGGATATATCACCTGAAGAAGTTGTGCCAGGACGCGAAAAGTGAACAGGCATAAAAGTGCCGACAGCCACATTGGATACTCGCCTATGCTTTCCTCTTGCCTGATCACCTGCACCCCGGAAATAATCTATTTTCTTAAAAATACTTCATTACCTGATGTTTTATATCTATTTATTAATATAAAACGACTGAA